>JASFTL010000021.1:0-17340 GCA_050053555.1 Desulfobacterales bacterium | reverse complement strand
AAAAAATCAAATATTCCAAAATCCGCAATCCGAAATCTGCAATCGAATCATCTTCGCCTGAGCTTCGGATCGAAGGCGTCGCGCATGGCGTCGCCGATCAAATTCCAGGCCAGAACAAAAAGGATGATACACCCCCCGGGGATGACAATGGTATACCAGAACCGCAAGGGATCATCCACCGGGCCCACAATGTAATTTCGGGCCAGCGCGACCATCTGGCCCCAATCGGCATATCCTTTGGGAGGACCCAGACCGATAAAACTGATAAAAGCCGCCGTGATCACCATGGATCCCATGTCCATGGAGGCCATGATCAATACCGGATAAATGGCATTGGGCAAAATGTGCCGCACGATGATCACAAAATCGGAAACGCCCATGATTTTGGCCGCCTGCACAAAGTCCTGATCGCGCAACGTTAAAATTTCCGAGCGGATCACGCGAACGTACCAGCGCCATTGCACCAGGGCCAGCGCAATCATAATTTTATCCAGCCCGCGGCCGAAAGCCACCACAATCGCCATCGCCAGCACCAGCGTAGGGACGGCCCACATAATATCGGTAATACGCATAAGCACTTCGTCAATGATACCTCCGTAGTAACCGGCCACGGCTCCCAGAGAGACGCCTACGAAGCCGGCGATGACAACGACAAAAAGACCGATTTTAAATGCCGTTCGGGTTCCCCATACCACACCGTAAAAAATATCATATTGGCCCGATGTCGAGCCGAAAATGCGATCGGGGCTGGGGGGTTTGGGTGTTGGCGAGAATCCTTTGTGCGGCATCAAATACGGATTGTGGGCATACTTTGGGGGCGCAATCTGAGGCGCAAATATCGCCACAGCAACAAAAATAAACAGCAGCGTAAAACCGATAATGGCCGATGGATTTCTAAAAATCCGATAGAGCGTAAATTTGAGTTCACGCAGTCTGGGATGTTGTTCGGTCATAAAATGAAAAAGTTACATTCGTTTGATTGGTTCAATTGGTTTAATTTGTTTAATTAGTTCGATTCTTAGATCATTTAGATTTCCTACCGATAAAGCACATTGATGAGATACTATTAGCCAACCGTACTAAATAAGAAGAACTCATTTTTTTAGGATACTTGAAGCGATCTCAAAAATAGTAGATCACGCTCAAGGGCAAGGCGAAAACCGATTCGAAAGCGGAGCATACACGATAGTATTCGAGCATTTTGAATCGGTTTTATGCACTCCTTATTTTTCATAAAAATTAGGTGTGTAATCCATTTATCCTGGATAACACAGCCCTTGAACGTTAGATGCATTTTTGAGATGGCTTCTAATTTAGCCTTATTCTTGGATCGATATAGGCATATAATATATCAAGCGTCAGGTTGGTGATCACAAACACAATGCCCATAAACAGGCAGATGCACATCAAAACCGGCATATCAAGCTGTTTGGCAGAGTGCGCCAGCCACCAACCGATTCCCTGACGGTTAAACACCACCTCGACCGCAATACTTCCCTCCATGGACAGGGCGACCAGCTGACCCGCCACGGTGACCACGGGCAGCAGCGCATTTCTGCGGGCATGTTTAATATGGACGGTCCTTTTGTCAGCCCCCTTCGCCCGGGCGGTCATCACGTAGTCCTTGGATAATTCCTCGATAATACCTGAGCGCATCACCCGCATGTTCAGGGCTACGACGACAATCACGTAGGTCATCACCGGCAATACGAGGTGGTGCAAGGCATCCAGGGTAATATCCAGTTGTCCGTTGA
Organism: Desulfobacterales bacterium; assembly: GCA_050053555.1. Taxonomy (GTDB): domain Bacteria; phylum Desulfobacterota; class Desulfobacteria; order Desulfobacterales; family JAHEIW01; genus JAHEIW01. The sequence continues at coordinate 15,586 of JASFTL010000021.1, read as the reverse complement.
GAATCCCGTCAAATGTATACATGCCGGTATAGCGGGTAAACTTGTCCGGATTATCCAGGATGAACATGGTGAATTGATCGCTGATGACGCCCGGTGAAAATATCGGAATGTATCCGTAGAATATCATGAGCAGCAGCAGGGCAAACAAAAAGGTTGGAAGCGACCAGCCCACAATCGCAAAAATACGGCTGAAATGGTCAATCCAGCTGTCACGGTGGACCCCGGAAATGGTGCCCAGCCAAATCCCAAAGATAATCACAATGGGTGCCGCCAATAGATTCATTTCCAGGGTAACGGGAAAATAGCGCCAGAACGCCTCTCCCACCGGCTGGGCCGCAACAAGCGACCATCCCAGATTGCCTTTAAACACTTCTTTGATCCAGCGAAAGTACTGGACATAAAAAGGATCATCCAGTCCGAACTGTTTGATCAGTTTGGGAATGTCCTTGGCCTGCTGGGGGGTGGTTACAAAGGCGGCCGCCCGGCGTTCGGGACTGAAGGTCATGAGGATGCCGAATATCAAAACCGAAACCCCGAAGAGAACAAAAATCAGTAAGAGAAACCTTCTGGTGATGAAAGCATGCAATGCTACTCCTTCCAAATGTCCATCAACATCTCATTGGCATCCGTGAGCATGGCGTTGGGCACATAGCCATGTACCCAATCTCTGTATGCGCGCACCACAATTTGCTGGTAGATCGTATTGGCGACGGCCTCCGTGTACCAGAGGTTCTGAAGCTTGTGGTAGATCCCTCTGCGTTTGTCGGGATCTACAGTCGCGATACCCGCTTCGCAAAGTCGGTCCACTTCAGGATTCTCATAGGCCATATAGCGGCCGTACACACCGCGTGAGTGCATAAAGGTGTACATAAAATTATGCGGATCGGCATAGTCCGCGCCCCAGCCGATGATGAATATGGGATACATAAAATTGCGGTACTTGACCAGGTAGTCTTTCCATTCGACATTGCGGACTTCGATCTGAAATTTCGGATTTAAAGACATCATGTTCTCAGCCATCATGTGGGCGGCCGCCTCGCGCATTTCGTTGCCCGTATTGTGGGTGATGATCATTTTAAAGCCCTTATCCCAAACTTCGCCATCCCAGGCTTTTTTCATATAATCGGCTGATTTTTGCAGGTCGAACTCGTAAACCGGAACGTCCTTGTGATAAGGCAGGCCTTTGATATTGGGACTGGACGGCATCACCACCAGGTCGTTAAAAACGTCCTTCTTATAGGTTTTGCGATCAAATGCATGCAGAAACGCCTTGCGCACGTTGATGTCGGCAAAGAAATCCGGCGGTATGCCGTCGCCGTCCAGTTTGCCGCTGCCGATGTTCGGATTGCCCGCTGGATTGACTTTCTGGCAGAAAAAAGCAGCCGTAACGGACAACTGCGGGACCTCGTAGAGCTTCAGCCCTTTCATGGCTCTCACTTCGGGAACATACGGGTTATCCACTCTGACCCGATCGGCATCACCGTTTTGAAGCATCAACTTGCGCGTGCTCCATTCATCGACGTATTTAATAATCGCTCTTTTAAGCTTGGGCTTTGGGCCCCAGTAGCCCTCAAAGCGTTCGAATATAAACTCCTTGTTGGGCTCCCAGGATATCATCTTATATGCATTGGTACCGTTTGCAAGCTTCTGCAGCGGTTCGTGACCCGGTGCCGGATTGTTGTATTTGGCCGCATTATTGATGTCCCCGTCCCAGCATCCTTTCGATATGGCCCATTCTTTGTCCATAATCACGGATGATGAGTAGGCCAGAATTCCCATAAACGGCGGATAAGGCTTTGGCAAATGAAAAATCACCTTATCTCCTTTGGCCTCAACGCATTTGTCAATGGTGTCGAAAATACCGGGGATGATCTTACCATCCTTGTCCCGGGTGGAGCCCTCGCCGGTCAACGCTTCCAACAGCATCCACATGGGGCCGCCGTCCTGGTCGACAATCATGTTGCGCTTAAATGAATACACCACATCTTCGGGCGTCAAATCGCCGCCTTCATGGAACTTGATCCCTTTTCGAATCGTAAACGTATAGGTCTTGCCGTCCGCAGAAATGCCGCCGTTTTCCAGGGTGGGCACTTCGCTGGCGACCAACGGTACAAACTTGTCCGTATGGGAACCGTCGAAGAAAACCAACGTTTGATAAATGTTCCAGAGCCGCTGGGAAGAGGTCACATCGTAAGCGACGGATGGATCAAGGGTCCTGAGGTTGCCATAGTTGGCAAGTATAAATGTATCCGGGTTTTTTACTTTACGAATGGCAATTTTTTCGCTCAGTTCGTCGACCTTTCTGGCCAGTTCGTCAACTCGTTTAGATAGTTCGTCAACTTTTTTGGCCAGTTCGGCAACGCCCTCGGCCGGTTCAGAAGGTTCTTCAGCGCAGGAATAAAGCAAGAATCCGGCTGACATTAATATCGCGATTAACGCCATGGCCTTAACCAAAGACTTTTTAAAATGATTCCCCCTCATAATTCACCTCCCCTAAAGTTTTTTTGCGTGTTGATCAATTATGTTTTTCAAAAGACCTCATTTTATTTTGGTTAATTCGATATGCATGAAAGGCAGAGGCTTTTACTGCTAGAGAAATCAGAATTTTTTTAACCAGGACGGATGAAATTAGTGCGCAACGACGTAAGTTTTTAAGGCAATTTAAATAACTTTTTATGTTTTATAATGGTCTAAAAGTCAATCATAATGCGAAATTCGTGATCACAGAATATTGAATTGACACCCGCTCCGCTTTTACCTATTCTGGCATGTCCGGTAATTTCCACTTCGTCATTTTACAGAAAAAGACAGAATGGAGGCTTAAAGATGGCAAGCCCGTTTCCGTTTGAGTCTATGCTGGTATTCGGATGGCTGGCAAGCATGCTTCTGATCGGTGTGCTTCTGAGAGCCAGAATTGCCTTCTTACAGCGATTTCTCTTTCCCAGCTGCCTGATCGGCGGAATCGTGGGTCTGGTCCTCGTCAATTTACGGATCATCAACATTACTACTTCCGATTTGGAAACATTTGCCTATCATTTCTTCAACATCTCATTTATCTCGGTCGGGCTCACCCACAGCAGCGATCAGCAGCGATCATCATCTCACGGCAAAGCGTTTATAAAGGGGCCGGCATGGATGGCGCTGGTTCAGGGTTCGTGTTTTGGCCTTCAGGCAGCCGTCGGTGGTCTTCTGGTCATGCTTTTCGGGGTTTTTGGTCTTGAGCTCTTTCCGACATTTGGCTTTTTAGTGCCCCTGGGATTTGAAGAGGGACCCGGCCAGGCGCTTTCGGTGGGCAAAGTCTGGGAAGGTTTCGGTTTTGCACAAGCTGCAACGCTTGGATTAACGTTTGCCGCCATAGGTTACTTTTTTGCCTTTTTCGTCGGGGTGCCGCTTGTAAACTGGGGGATCCGCAAAGGGCTTGCCGTCCACGGCGCCAAGGATTTGCCCCGGGATCTTCTAACCGGAATCATCTCCAGAGATAAACAGGCCGAATCTGCCGGCAAACTGGCCCTGCACACCGGTAACGTGGATTCCATGGCGTTTCAGGCCGCGCTTGTGGGACTCGTTTATCTGCTAACCTATGCGTTTGTAAAATATATTGGCATGCTGCTGCCGCCGGATGCAGCTAAGATCATGTGGGGGTTTTTCTTCGTGTTCGGACTTGTATTTGCGATCTTGATCCGGCTGCTTCTCCAAAAGTTTGGCGTCGGGCATCTGATTGATCCCGGTATTCAGCGCAGAGTGACCGGCTGGTCCATCGATTTTCTGATGGTCGCCACCGTTATGGCAATTCAATTGCCGGTCGTATGGGAATTTGTAATGCCCATATCCGTGATTTCGATCGCCAACGGCCTGTTGACGACCGCAGTTGTTGTCTATTTAGGTAAACGGCTGTGGAGCTATCATCTGGAGAGAACAGCGGCAGTCTATGGAGCGGTAACCGGAACCGTTTCCTGCGGGCTCTTACTGTTGCGGATTGCCGATCCGGATTTCAAAACGCCTGTGGCAATCGAAATCGCGGTGATGAATGTTTTGTCCATTGTCCCCATCGGGGGCTGTTTGCTGCTGGTGAATGCGCCGGTCTGGTGGAACTGGGGGACCGGCACAACGACGCTGGTCTTTGCAGGCGTAATGCTTGCCGGTCTTGCGCTAATTCGAGCATTTAAATTATGGGGGCCACCTATATAAGGTTTCAGGTGTCAGTGTTCAGCATTCGATCCGCAGAGCTTTTAGCAATTCGGATTCCGCCACCTGACACCCGAAACCCGGAAGGCCAATCGGGCCAAAAGCTGACACCTGAACACTGACACCTGAAACCTTATAATATGCTGGAGGAAGTTAAATGGGACAGATCGCGCTGCCCGAAAAAGGCATGTCCAAAGAAGATGTATTGAACATCCTGACGTCATTTAAATCAAATGATGTTAAATGGCATCAGGGCCAGCTGTTCGGTTTGATTTACGAAGCCGGCCCGGAAGTAGAAGCGCTGGTAAAAGCGGCCAGCAATCTTTTTTTGATTGAAAACGGTCTGAATCCAACCGCCTTTCCGAGTCTGGTAAAAATGGAGACCGAAGTGGTTTCGATCGTCATCTCCTTGAGCGGCGGCAACGATGAGACGGTCGGAAGCCTTACCGGCGGAGGTACCGAAAGTATTTTGATGGCCGTGAAAGCGGCCCGCGATTGGGCCCGGCACACCTACCCCCGGATTAAGGAGCCTGAAATGGTGGTGCCAATAACCGCCCATCCGGCCTGGAACAAGGCGGCCCACTATCTGGGCCTCAAAATAAACATGACACCGGTAAAAGAGGACTTGCGCGCGGACGTGGCTGCCATGAAAAACGCGATTACGAAAAACACCATCATTTTAGGCGGCACCGCAGTTACCTATCCGCATGGTATGGTCGATCCGATTGAAGAAATCGGAGCGCTTGCAGAAAAGAAAAACCTCTGGCTGCACGTAGACGCCTGTCTGGGAGGATTAATGCTTCCGTTTTTAAAACGGCTGGGAAACGATATTCGGCCTTATGATTTCAGCGTACCGGGCGTGACCTCCCTGTCGGCCGACATCCACAAATACGCTTATACGCCCAAAGGCGTATCTACGGTTATGTACCGAAACCGGGATTTCCGCAAATTTCAAATCTATGCTTACGCAGATTGGTCCGGGGGTGTTTACGCAACCCCCTGTTTGGCCGGTGGCCGTTCGGGCGGCAGCATGGCGGCCGCATGGGCGGTCATGCATTACCTTGGTGAAGAAGGTTTTATGGCCCTGGCAGAAAAAACCCGGGCGGCCACGGAAAAACTCATCGAAGGTATCAATGCCATACCGCAGCTATATGTGTTGGGGGATCCGGATGCCACTGTTTTTGCATTCAGCAGTGACGAAATCAATATCTACGAGCTGTCGGCCAGGATGGCCGAAGCCGGCTGGCACATTGAAGCCCAGCAATTACCGCCCAGCCTTCACATGACGGTATCTCCCGTGCATCTGTCGATTGCGGATAAATTCCTTGACGACTTGCAGCGTATCGTACCTGAAGTTCCTGCGGCGGACTCCCAGAAACTATCGGAACAGGCCGCCATGTATGCCATGCTCGGCACCATGCCCGATAGACGCAAGGCCAGGGATTTTGCGGTGGAATATATCAATGATCTTTACCGCGTAAAATAGCCGGACGAAATTAGGCTCAACCATTATCAACGGGCGACAACCCTTAATACTTTGTAATTATTGAAAATTATGCTCATTGTAAATATCTTGACTTAAAAAAAGATGATATGATACCTAATCAGAATCCATAAATCATATTTGACCCTTAGCAAGGGGCTGCCATGGCCGGAATTCCAAAAACCCTGCTTTTCAATTTGAAAGACGGGGTTTTTTTATTTTGTAAAAGAGGCGTTTTTGAAAAAGTCATTGGCTAAAGCATTACGGCCGGAATCAGGGTGTTCGCATTAAATTTAATTGAGGAGGTTTAATTATGGAGGACCTAAAAAATCCAAAAAACAGGAGTGCAGATCCGGCGGTCCAGCATGTGCTTACAAAATCAGAGGGCATGGATGTGACAACCGTCTGGGACCGCTATGGCGTTATGGTACCTCAATGCGGTTTTGGAGATACCGGGCTGTGCTGCCGGCATTGCCTGCAGGGCCCGTGTCGCATTGACCCATTTGGAGAAGGAGCAAAAACCGGCATCTGCGGTGCCACTGCAGACACAATGGTGGCCAGAGGCCTGGACCGGGCAATTGCTGCAGGGACGGCTGCGCATTCCGGCCATGCCAGACATCTGGCACACACCCTGCTAAAAATGGCTAAAGGTGAAACCAAGGATTATGAGATTAAAGACGCCCAAAAACTGAAAGCTGTGGCTACGCGTTTGAATATCAAGGTGAAGGGCCGCAAAGAAAAAGAAATCGCCCTGGATGTCGCCAATGCCGCACTGGCGGATTTTCATGAAAAGGAGACACCGGTTCTGTGGGCAGCAACTGTGGTTACCCCGGAACGCGCCCAAACGCTGACGGATTTAAACCTGGTGCCTAAAGGAATCGACCATGAAATCTCTGAAATCATGCATCGAACGCTCTATGGCGTAGATGCGGATCCGATAAATTTGTTGATCGGCGGATTGCGATGCGGGGTGGCCGACCTGGCCGGCTGCTATATGGGTACCGATTTAGCCGACATCCTTTTTGGAACGCCGCAACCCACAGTTACCGAGGCCAATCTGGGCACCCTTAAAGCCGGTGCCATTAACATTGCAGTGCACGGTCACAATCCGGTGCTGTCCGATGTGCTCGTTACGGCGATAAAGGAAAAGGAAAAAGATGCCAAAGCGGCCGGAGCGGAGGGTATTAACCTGGTTGGAATATGCTGCACGGGCAATGAGGTGATGATGCGCCATGGTATTCCGGCCTGTACCCATTCGGTCAGCCAGGAGACCGCCATCCTGACCGGAGCACTGGATGCTTTGGTGGTGGATTATCAGTGCATTATGCCGGCTCTGGTCAGTGCGGCCGAGTGTGCCGGAACCACTATTATTACCACCATGGACATCGGTAAGATTCCCGGCGCCACCCATGTTGAATTTACTGAAGAAGCCGCCGGTGAGAAAGCCGCTGAAATTTTCGATATTGCCATTGAAAACTTTAAACGCCGCAAAGATAAACCGGTAAACATACCCGATATCACTACGCCGGTTGTCAGCGGCTTTTCAGTGGAGGCGATTGTCGCGGCCCTGTCTAAAGTGGATGCCAAGGAACCCCTGAAGCCGGTCGTTGATAATATCGCCGCCGGCAACATCCGGGGGGTCTGCCTTTTTGCGGGATGCAATAATGTAAAGGTGACCCAGGATCAGAATTTCATCACCATGGCACGCAAACTGCTGAAGGAAAATGTTTTGGTGGTGGCCACCGGTTGCGGGGCCGGCGCGCTCATGCGGCATGGATTTATGGATCCGGCCAATGTGGATGAAATGTGCGGTGATGGATTAAAAGCCGTGTTGACGGCAATCGGGGAGGCTAATGATCTGGGTGGCCCGCTTCCGCCGGTGATTCATTTAGGTTCCTGTGTTGACAATTCCCGGGCCGTTGCCCTGGCGGTTGCTGTGGCCAGCTACCTGGGCGTTGATACGGATAAAATTCCGGTGGTCGCTTCAGCCGCCGAAGCGGTTTCAGAAAAAGCGGTCTCAATCGGCGCATATGCGGTAGCCGCAGGGTTGCCGACCCACGTCGGTGTGATGCTGCCTGTTTTAGGAAGCCCGGTTGTTACCGAGGTTCTGACCGACAAGGTCAAAGATTTGACCGGTGGCTATTTTATCGTCGACCTGGACCCCGAATCCGCCGCAGACAAGCTGCTGGCTGCCATTGACGAGCGCCGAGCAGGCTTGGGGTTATGATAGGCCTGAAATTACGTGGTTAAAATTGTTGGCAGTTCGGTTGGTTTTATGCAGATATAAATCCCCGGCAAACAGATCAATCCCGCCTTGAAGCGGGACTTAACCAATAATAGGGAGTCCGTTATGTCTCAGCAAAAAGAAATCTTTGTAAGAATTGATCGCTGTACAGGATGCCGGTCATGCGAAGTGGCCTGTGCTGTGGAACATTCGACCAGCAAATCATTATTTGCGGCCATCTCCGAAACCCCTGTTCCCCGTAAACGGCTCTATATTGAACCTTCAAAAGAATATAGTATACCCCTGCTGTGCAGGCATTGCGAAGATGCGCCCTGTATGCGGGCCTGCAAGACAGGGGCTTTGAGCCAGGATGCCATAACCCGGATCGTGAGTCATGACCCAGACAAGTGCATCGGATGCTGGATGTGCACCATGGTGTGCCCCTATGGGGTTATTGGCCGATTAAAGGAGCAGCGCGTGGCCGTCAAATGCGACCGCTGTCCCGCAAGAGATGAGCCGGCGTGTGTGGGAGCGTGTCCAACGCATGCCCTGATTTATTCAGAAGAAGAGGCTTTTTCCGGCACAGTTCGGACGAAAGCGGCTTCTGAGATGGCCGAAGGCTACGCGACCGAAAAATCAGCATAACCATTATAATAAAGCGCCTTCCGCAGAGCAGCTCGACCGTCAAAAGTTGTTTCAACTGATTATTTTTGGCTATTTTCTTAGCGTTCGGGTTCTTGTGCGGGAGACGGATAATGGAGTTCGCCATGAGTGATAAAGAGCTTAAATCCACCGTTTGTCCGTATTGCGGTGTCGGGTGCGGATTTTATGTGCGTGTCCAGGATAAGCGAGCGGTCGGCTTAGAGTATATGACCGATCATCCGGTGTGCAATGGTCGTTTATGTGCCAAAGGCAACGCTGCTTTAGAAATTTTGAACCACCCAGATCGGCTAAAGCGTCCAATGAAAAAAGTTGACAGCCGCTGGGAGCAGGTTTCCTGGGAGGCGGCAATCGATACCGTGGCCGATAAGCTTCAATCTATCGGCAAAGCGCATTCTCCCGATGCAACTGCGTTCCTGGCATCTGCCAAGTGCACCAACGAGGAAAATTATGTGTTTCAAAAATTGGCCCGCCTGATGGGCACCAATAATGTAGACCATTGTGCCCGTCTTTGCCACTCGCCGACCGTGGTGGGTTTGTCACGCGCGTTCGGCAGTGCCGCGATGACCAACCCGCTTTCCGATCTGGCCCTTTCGGATTGTGTTTTAATCATCGGCTCCAATCTGGCTGAAAACCATCCGCCGGCACTTCACTGGATCTGGGCAGCCAAAGACCAGGGCGCCGACATCATTGTGGCAGATCCTCGCCTGACTCCCACCGGTTGGGTGGCCGACGAGTTTCTGCAGCTCAAGCCCGGCAGTGACATCGCTTTGTTGAACGGGATGGCACGCGTCATCATCACCGAAGGATTAGCTGACAAAGACTTTATCGCCAAACGGACCAACAGTTTTGATCAATGGGCAGCGTCGGTAATGGATTATACACCGCAAAAAGCGGCCGTATTGACCGGGCTCCAAGCCGAGCAGATTATAAAGGCTGCGCGGACTTATGCAAAAGCCAGGGCGGCCAGCTTCCTATACTGCATGGGCATCACACAACACACCGTTGGCTCGGATAACGTGGCCGCCTGCGCCAACCTTGCCTTGTTAACCGGAAATATCGGCAGACCGGGTGCCGGTGTGATGCCGTTGCGGGGTCAGAACAACGTTCAAGGTGCCTGTGATATGGGCGCCCTGCCAGGGGTGCTTCCCGGTTACGCTGCTGTAATCGATGACGACGTCCGATCTCAGATTGCGGCATCCTGGGGAGTGAAAAACCTGCCGACCGAAGAAGGCCTGACGGTCGTGGAGATGATGAAGGCCGCCAAAGACAGCCGGATCAAAGCCATGTGGATTATGGGAGAAGACCCGGTTAACTCGGATCCCAATGCCAAAGAGGTACAGGCTGCGCTGTCCGCTCTGGAATTTCTGGTGGTGCAAGACATCTTTTTGACCGACACCGCGCAAATGGCCGATCTGGTTTTGCCGGCAGCGGCCTGGGCCGAAAAATCCGGTACCTATACCAATACCGAAAGACGTGTGCAATGGTGCAATCAAATTATAAGCCCACCGGAAGAGGCTCAGCCTGATCTTTGGATAATCAATGAAGTCGCAAAAAGACTAGATTTACAGCTCGGCGGTGACGATGCCGCGACTGTATTGACAGAGATAAACCAAGTTGTACCTTCCTATGCAGGTATAAACCAGCACCGGGCAGCAACACGCGGCGGGGTGCACTGGCCCTGCTCCGCAGAAGATCACCCCGGCACACCCATATTGCATGCTGAATCTTTCGCCACCACCAGCGGGAAAGGACAGTTTTTACCTGTCGGCTTTCAGCCGCCGATCGAGACGGTTAACATTGACTATCCACTGGTGCTTACCACCGGCCGACTCGCCCTACACTATAACTCCGGCAGCATGACCCGTCGCACCGATCCATTGATGGTACGCGTCTCAAAGCCATATGTTGAAATTCATCCACATGATGCCGAGCAATTCAATATCCAGGATGGAACCCCCGCACGCGTGATCACTGCACGGGGTGCGATTACCGCGGAGGCCTTCGTAACCTCAACTGTTGATCCCGGAGTAGTTTTTTTGCCGTTCCACTTCCCTGGCATCAATGAATTAACTATCGATGCGCTGGACACGAATGCCAAAATACCCGAGTTCAAGGTGTCTGCCTGTCGGGTGGAGAAAGGGGGGCAGGAATGAAAAAACAAATCTATGCGAATTTTGAACGCTGCATGAACTGTAACGGATGCGAAGTGGCCTGCCAGCGCGAAAACGGGGGGCTGAGTTTTATCAGTGTCATCTTGGTCGCAAATCGGTTTGCGGTCCCGCTCACCTGCCGGCACTGCGACCCGGCACCATGTGCGACAGCATGCCCTACCCAGGCGTTGAATTTTAATGGCGGTGAGATCACGCTTGATTCTGATAAATGCACCGGCTGCACGCTGTGCCTATTCGCCTGTCCCTTTGGAATGATGGGTTTTAATACAGAGACCAAACTGGCAGCCAATTGCGATGTGTGTGCCCAAAGACGGGCTGAAGGACATGACCCCGCCTGCATTTTAACATGTCCCAGCAGCGCCCTGCACTACGGAGACTATGAAGGATACGCTTCAAATGCAAGACGGCGGGCCTCGGCTGAGATTTTACGCGCCCAGCCGCTTAAAAGAGGTGTGCTATGAGTGCGATTCGAAAATTAAAGGTCGATCCGGAAACATGCATCGGATGCCAGGCCTGTACCAGCGTATGCCCGACAGCCCTGATCGGCTTCAGCGACGATGATAACGATCGCGTATTCACATTTACCGAAACCTGCTCTGAAGATTGCACCCGCTGCGCTGATGCATGTTCGGAAAAGGCGATAACACTGGCCCCGGCCAAAAAAGCCAGCAAGAAGTTGTTTAAAGCAAAATTCCCTCTGGCGCATTGCGCCAGCTGTGGTACGCCCTACGCCACTGAAAAGATGGTGGCGAAGTTAAAAGTTTCGATACCATCCCTTCTGGTTCCCGAAGGTATGGATTGGCTCAATATTTGCCCGGCTTGCCGTCAGAAAGGGGAGGCGCAAAATATTTCTGAGCGGGGGTTAGAGGGCCGCTCATTTTCTTAGAGCAGTTTCGTCTATAAATTGTCTGACTTCTTCCGGCATAGAGGTAAATTCCAGCCGCCTGCGGTTATCCGGGAGGGTTTTATCGGATACTTCTTTCGACATGACTTTGGCGTAAAACTCCGAAAATCCGGCAGCTTCCGGTGAGGCCAGCAAAATTCTAAGATTGGCATAGGCTTCTATCGCCTGGTCTAGAACAACTTCAGCTGCATTTTGGCCGAGACAGGTAATGTGGCCCGTGATGGCGTCATCGGATACGGTTTTACCTTCCAAAAGAAAACATTCAATCGGCAGCGGTGTATCCAGCCGCTTCAGCGGCGCCTCTTTTTTCTCCGGCAAAAAGACGTGATAGGGATCAGCGATACCACCGACATCGTAAAGAACCACCGGCTGATCCAGCCCCTTGAATTTGACTTCCTTGGTACCAAGGATTGTCAGATCCGATTTTACACGGTCATACGTGGTGGGACTGATCAAAATCTGGCCGCCGACCGTAAAGGACTCGATGCGATAGGCCGCATTAATCGGAGTGCCGACCGCACCATAGGAGGCGCGCTGCTCGGAGCCGATATTGCCGACCACCACTTCTCCGGTATTAATGCCGATCCCCATTGCCAGTTCCGGCAGTTTAAGCCGCCGCTGTTTGGCGTTGACTGCCACCAGCGCATTCTGCATCTCGATGGCGCAGGCCACCGCCCGCTCGGGATCGTCATTCGCAGACAGAGGCGCGCCGAAAAATGCTAATATGCCATCTCCCAAAAATTCATTCACTGTCCCCCGATAGCGGGCAATGATTTCAACCATATATTCGAAATACCGGTTTATGATTTCAATCACCTCGTGAGGGGAAAGTCTGGATGTCAGCGCCGTAAATCCCCTCAGGTCCGAAACCAAAAAGGTGACTTCGCGGTTTTCGCCGCTCATTTTCAGCCCGCCCGGCGTGTCCAGCAATTCTTCCACCACTTCACTGCTGAGATAACGGCCAAAGGTATCACGAATAAAATCTTGCTGGCGCAGGCTTTCCATCTTGGCTTTTTCTTCTAAAATGTAACGGTAAACCACGATGGAAACCATGGCAAAACCGATCATCAACAAAGGGCGCACAAGGTTGAAAATGAGCTGACCATACAAAAAAGCGATCATGGCGATCATAATGTAAGCCGCCGCCAGAAAAGCAGTGCCAATGGAAAAGGCAAGGGAAGAAAAACGAATCGAAAGCAAAAAGAGACCGGCCAGCAGCAGGATTTCGATGAGCAGCATTTCCTGTCCGGACAGCTCTCTGAGAAAGGAATCGGTCAGGATATTGTGAATCACATTGGCGTGCACCCCGCTCAGGGGGTAGTTGGCATCTGTGGGTACAGGCCCGACGTCGGTTGAACCGGTGGACACATCCGAAATTACGACGATCTTGCCCTTCAACTCTTCGGCCCAAATTTCCAGCTCGTCACGATCGTCTGAGGCGCGCAAAATATCGGCAAAATTGTAGTGGTCCATACGCCCCCAGGGACCGATATAATTGACGATCATATTGCCAAAGCGGTCAATGGGAATCTTAATGTCGTACGGGTTGGCGCCCGGCGATCCCGGCCGGCGTGCGTCCTGCAGGATAATATGCTGTCCGGCTACGAGCACTATTTTTTCCGGCGGCACCTGAAGATAGTCACAAATGACGCGCAGCGGCAACAGCGGATAATAGGCATCTTCGTAGCTCACCAGCAGCGGAACGCGACGCAAGACCCCGTCTGGGTCAAATTTGACACTGAGCGATCCCAGGCCGCGGGATGCATCGGCCAGACCAGCATAGGTTGCCAGGGGGTGATAACCCACATAGAGCTTTCCGTTATCATCCTTTACCGCCACATTCCACTTGGTTTGAAGCACATAGTTTCTGTCCTTTGAGATTCTTGACCTTTTGGGCTCGGGCTGATTGGGCAGACGCAATTCCAGGGCCAGACCAAAATATGCATTGCCGGCCTCCTTGACGGATTCAATGAGTTCGAGATCGTCTTGTTCATTTATTCTGGCAGCAAAAATGAAATCGTAAACCTGTGCAGCCACGTGCATGGATTTCAGATTGCGAACCAGCTGGGCAAAATGAAATCGATTCAGATAAAGGTTTTTTAGGCGTTCGATGCTGGTATTGTTGAAATCCACATGAACGACCGTGGGGTCATAGGCCGGGCGGAGCGTTTGCGTTTTAGATCGGAAAATATAAAACTGATCGATGGTTTGAGCATTCCAGATTTCAAAGACATTCGGCAGGAGCCAAAAACAGAGGTGCGCAGCCAGAAATGCGCCGAGAATTAACAGGATCGGAATACGTATATTTTGTGTTTTACTTGTGGTCAATCGTAAAGGTCCTGCTATAAAACGTGTCGGCTGAAATCTCTACGGCAAATTTGGCAATGTCGTGAGGGCCAGCCGTTTCGGCCTTTTCGGTACCACGCAAATTTCCAATAATATTTACCGGCCGCTCGGCATAGGTTTTGAATTTGAGGTATTGTTTTCTTAATTTGCGTATTTCGGCAAGCATGGCTTTCGCCAGCGGCGGTTTTTTTGCCGTATCGGCGCTCTCGTAGTCGTTAATGAGTGCCTCGAGATTCATCAGGCGTTCTTTGGAGGCCAGCAAATAAAATTTTTCTTCTCCGGTGTGTTCATCCAGCTCAAACCATTGATCGCCTTTGGGGATATAATGGTTTCCCGCCAAGGTGTATTCAGGGTTCATCAATTTAAAGCGGTGGGGAAACAATATGCTGAGTTCGCCCTGAGAACTGCGGTAGATCAGATAAACGAAGCATTTGTCGTTAACTTTTAAATAGAATTTGATTTGGTCTCCGGTTCTAAGGTCCGTATCTTTGGTAACCGCTTCAAACTTGGACCCGTTGGCTTTTTTCAAGGCGCCAAAAGCCCACTGAAATTGAACATTGGCATCTTGATCGGCTTTTGCTTCTTCAGCGTGGACAGGCGTGCCGCCGCCGAATACGGCAAAGCAGCCAACAACAAGGGCGATCATATAAACCGTCATAACCGTTTTTTTCATTGCTGACCTCCTTAACAAGGAAGATAAAACTGAAATCACCGTAACCGTTTAAGCATTACAAAAAGAAATTTGTGTGTCAACTCGCATAAAAAAAAGCGATATCTTTACAGGCCCGGTGCGCTGTGCTGCGGCAAATTATTTGAGCGGTCGGGGAGTTTTTCTATCTTCGTTTTTCGACCCGCCTGCCTGGGGCTGCGCCGCTGCCCCGGGCAGGCCTTCTATCTTTGTTTGAATATGCTTGTGCTTGCCGCAAAATGGGTTTCAGGGAAAAACTCCCCGATCCCTCAATTATTTAATGATGCTCAGGATCAGGCGGCCTTCAACCGTACCTTTTTTTACGGGGTGCTGCTCCTGCCCGGTGGCCCGCGGAACATACGTAGAAACATAGAGATAGGCCTCGTCCACCGTCACCAGGCCGTCTTTATCGGCGTCTGCTGGCCCTGCCAAGCCCTCTAACAAATAGTACGTAAATACGCCGTGCTGCAGGTTTTCATCTTCGGCGCTGACCTCATTGGCGCCGCTGGCGGTTATGATCACCGTACCCCTGCCAGCTGCAATGCGATCCAAAAAGGCATCTGAGATGTTGGCGCGCACGCCGGACAAACTGATCGTTCGTCCGCCGCTGGCCCCGCTGTAACAGGAATCGGCAATAAAAATGATGCGCTGGGATTGGATTCGGTAAAAAATATGAGAGATCTCCCGCATCGGCAGAGCCGAGGCATAAAGGTCCTGGGGATCGACATCGTAAGGCAGAAGATATTTTTCAAGACCATCGCCGTCCGGACTCAGCACATCTTTTTCGGTGGCCCCGTGGCCGGCAAAATAGATAATCACCATGTCTTGCTTGCCGGCCTTTTTTTTCAGATGGGTACCCAGCGAACTGCGCAAACGGGACAGGCTGGCATCCTGGTTTAAAAGCAGGATCACATTTTCTGGC
>JASFTL010000020.1:0-17485 GCA_050053555.1 Desulfobacterales bacterium | reverse complement strand
GTGTTGCGAATTTGCAGCTCGAACCGTTGACGCAACCAATCTGGAATTTCTCTTTTTTTAAAGCTGTCCATGTCCAGGCAAACCGTCACATTGTGTCCCTCTATCCAGGATTCGTTCTCACCTTTTTTAAATACGCGGTAACCGAATGTAATCGATGTTTTTCCGAATCGCCGAAACGAATTTTTAACAGAGACCGAAAAGACATATCTCGATTACGTTGATTCCGGAACACCTAACGATTCAAATAATTATTTTCAATTGCTTTAACCAGGTTGGTCATGGTGGTATAAAATGGAGTTGAAATCCCTTTGGCGCGCGCATAGTCGACAAGTTTTGCGCCTAAAAAATCAATTTCCGTAGGCCTGCGGTTTAAGATATCATTGCACATCGAATCTTTATGTGTGCCTACCTTTTGCAGATAAGCAAGCGCCTGATGGAGGTAATTTTCACCCAGGCCATAGCCCATTGCTTTGGCGACTGCAAGGGCTTCCTTAAAGCAGGCATCTGCGATTTCCCGTGTGGGCGGATATTCCAGCGCTTCCTTTATCGTCTTATCTGTAACCGCACATATTGAAGCCATGGTGCATTTCATAATCATTTTTTTCCACACAAATAACTTAATGTCATCGACAAATTCGGTATCCAGGCCACAATCTGTAAGTTGATCGGCTATTTGCGTCCCGAGTTCTCTAATCTGCTCAGATAGACCCCCCAGATGATTGGGCCGATTGAAAAAAGTGACTTCAACTTCTCCTGCACCCTTCAATGATGCGCCATAATTTAACGACATTCGCATGGCCGCTTCCCGGCCGAATCTATCCGCAACGAGATCTTCAGGCCCTAATCCGTTCTGGGTGGCAATTATTCTTGTTCCCGGTTCAAATACCGCCCGCAAGTTATCAAGAACTTGTTCTAAGTGAAAGGTTTTAGTCGCCAGAAAGATTAATGACGGTCTGAAATCTTTAAGCGCACCGATATGACTGGAATAATTTTTAACCGCAACTTTAGCGCTAATTTCGCCCGAAACATGAATGCCCTTTAAACCGAGCGTTTTGCCCAAATCCGGTGTACGACCGACTAGAAATGTATCAGGATGTTTATTTAAAAGTGCTGCGGCTAAAACCGTACCGGTAGCACCGATTCCCACAATTGCCATTCGGCCGACTTGCATGCCTTACCCCGTGAATCTTTTCCTTGTTACACAGGCTCTGTTCCTTGCTCCACTATTGGTAGCCGGCGGCTAATTCCCCAACTCGGCCGCCCGCTTTTCCTTGGCCAGACATATTTCAAGGTCGCACTGCAAACAGCGATGGATTTCTGTCTTTACCTGTTTATCACTGTAGCACAGCTCAACCTCAGAAAAACCAGTGTGTCTTTCAGAAAGGGGCAGGGATGGCACTTCAACCCGTTTCAATTCTGCAAATCCAGCTTCACGCTTGCCGTCATAATCGGGTTGACCGTTTCCGCATTCCACATTCGACATCCCCAATTCAATTGTACCATCCCCGCCTAGATAAATATCGATTGAAATTGCCGCCCGGCGTCCGGCGGCAATGGCTTCAATGACCGTCGCCGGACCGTTGGCTGCATCGCCGCCGGCATATACGCCTTGCATCTCGGTTTGCTGGGTGGATTTATCAATGGCGATGAGTCCATCATTCACCGGTAATGAAATTTGATCATCCAGAAAACAAAAATCCCGACAAAATGCCGTTTCGCTGGTCTGCCCGACGGCCAGGATCAGCTGATCGGTTCCCAAGCTTTTCTTGGTGTCATCAAAGTACGGACAGAAGTTGCCTTCATCATCGAAAACAGAGGTGCAGCGCACCAGTTCGATGCCAGCCACCTTGCCGTCATTTTCGATAATTTTATCAGGTCCCCAGGAATACAGCATTTCTACACCTTCTGCCTGCGCCTGTTCGATCTCCCAGGGATTTGCCGGCATCTCTTCACGGCTTTCCAGGCAGGCAAGTTTCACATTTTTGGCGCCGAGACGCAAAGCCGTCAGGGCCACATCAACCGCCACATTGCCGCCGCCGATGACCACAACCCGTTCTTTTACAGCCACATCGCCACCTTCGGCAACATCGGATAGAAACTCAACGCCCCAAAGAACATTATCCAGCGAGGATCCTTCCAAATCGATTTTGCGACTTAACTGCGCACCCACGGCAACGAACACAGCTTTATAACCGTCCTGCTTGAGCTGATCGATTTCATAGTCCACACCCAGTTTCTGCCCGGTTCTAAGCTCAATACCCGTGCTCAGTACGGCCTCGATCTCTTTATCGAGAACATTTCCGGGCAATCGATAATACGGTATGCCATAGCGCATCATTCCGCCGGGCTTTTCGCGGCCTTCAAAAATCGTGACCTGATGGCCCTTTTTCCTGAGGTAAAAAGCTGCGCTAAGACCCGCCGGCCCGGCGCCAATCACAGCAATCTTGTGGCCGGTCTCCGCTGCGGTTCCTGCCATCCAATCCGAAAAATTCCCGGCTTTATCGGCCGCATAACGCTTGGCTGCACAGATGGAAATGGATTCACCAACCTCTCCTCTTTTGCAGGCAGTTTCGCAGGGGTGGGTGCATACGCGGCCCAAAACTCCTGGAAACGGTGCTTTTTCAATAATCAATTTGCAGGCTTCAGCAGGTTTGTCCTGCGCAATGTATCGCAGGTATCCGGGCACGTCGATCCCAGCCGGGCAGGCCTCCACACATTGCGGCTTGGCGGGAATCTGCTTTTCAGGACCAATGGATCTGAGGGTGCGGGTGATATCCAAAATTTTGATTCCGTTTGGGCAGGCATCCTCGCATCTGCCGCAGACGGCACAAAACCACGGCATGGTCGATTCGGCAATGTCAATTATCAAATCAAGTTCGACATGGCGTATGAGACGCCGTATATTAAAGTCATTGATACCGGTAATCGGGCAGGCCGAGCTGCATCGGCCGCATTGTTCACAATATCGGAACATCTCGATATCGTTAAATCTTTCTGCGAATTTCTTCTTATTGCTCATAACACTAAGCTCTCTTACACAGGTTCCGGCTAAAACGTATGCTCAAATCCGAATATCGAATATCGAATATCGAAATCCTTATTTCGGATTTAGCATTTTGAATTTTTTGATGGCGAATCTTTATCCTGTTAAGTTAATCCAAATTAAGTTCTTTGATCATATTTCTCATGGTATTGGCAAACTTGGGCCCATCGGCCGCCGAACACCAGAGGTTCCAGAGTTTTTCCGGGTCATAACCGGCCTTGGCCAATTTCCGCTGCGTTCTTTTCAGCCGTTTTTCAGCTGCATAATTGCCTTCAATATAGTGACAAGTGGGAAATTCACATCCGGCCACCAGCACGCCGGCTGCGCCGAGTTCAAAAGGCCGTTGCATCATCTTCATCGAAACCCGTGCCGAGCACATTACCCGAATAAGCCGTGCATTCGACGGATACTGAAGACGGCTCACTCCGGCCATATCCACCCCGCCCAGGGCACACCAGTGACAGACAAAGGCAATGATCTTCTTTTCAGCCTCTTCTTCAAGCGCGGCTTCGACCTGAGCAAACACCTGTTCGTCTGAATAGTGGACAATACTGATGCATTCGTTCGGACAATCGGCAGCGCAAAGCCCACATCCTTTGCACAGCGCCTTGATGACGTCCGGGTTTTCCGCTTCGTCCACTTTTATGGCACTGTATGGGCAGCGTTTGGAGCACAGACCGCATTGTGAGCAATCTGTGAGATCGATGTCGGCTACGATCCCTTCGGTTTCAATGTAGCCCTTTTGCATGGGAATGGAGGCTTTCATGGCTGAGCCGATACCCTCTTCGCTGCTTTCTTTGAAGGTCATCGGTGCCTTGGCACAGCCGGCAAGTGAAACACCATCGGTTGCAAATTCCAGAGGGCCAAGCTTGACGTGAGATTCCTGGAAAAATCCGTCCGGGTTGGTGGATACCTTCAGCAGCCCTTTTACACGTTCAACCGATTCATTGCCCTTAAAGGCTGTGGTCAGTACGATTAAGTCTGATGAAAGTTCAAATTCTTTGCCCACCAGCAAATCGTAGACGCTGACTTTAAAGGCGCCGTTTTCTTTTCGAACCTCCGGATAACGATCATCTGGAAATCTTAAAAATTTAACACCCAATCGTTTGGCCAGCTGCTGGGCCGTCCCCTCTTCTTTAATCAGACTCATATCTCGATATAAAATGTGAACGCTCGCATCTTTGCACAGATGTTTAATGGCAATGGCGTTTTTCACAGCCGTATGGCAGCCGATATTGCAGCATCCCCGGCTCTCATTTTTGGAGTTCACACAGCTGACCATCACAACCTCTTTAACATCTCCCAGCTGCTTGTTTCTCAGGCGATTATCCAGCTGAAGCTGGGTAATCACGCGGGGATCATTGCCGTATTCAAACTGACCATCCGGTTCGATTTCCTGCATGCCGGTGGCGACGATAATGGTGGAAATATCCAGCTTTTGTGTGGATTCATCGCCGTTTGATTTTAACGTCACTTTATAATTACCGATATAGCCGTCAACCGTTTCGACCTGTGTATCGGTAAACGTTTTAATCTGGGGGTGGGATAGCACCTGATCCACCTTGGCTTTTACGACTGTGGCAGCCGGCGATTTATGGTTGTCATGGGAAATGAAACAGATCTGATTCAAAACGCCGCCCAGCTGCGGCTCTTTTTCGACGATAAACGCATTAAAGCCCTGATCTGCAACGCTTAATGCGGCGTTCATGCCGGCCATCCCGCCCCCGATGATCAGGCAATCGGTTTTAACCGGTAACCGGATTTCCTGTCCCTCTTCAAGCAAAGACGCTTTTGCGACCCCCATTTTAACCAGGTCTTTGGCTTTTTCGGTGGCGATTCCCGGTTCTTTCATATGAACCCAGGAGACTTGCTCGCGGATACTGACAAATTCCAGGAGATAGGGATTGACACCGGCTTCTTTGGTCGTTCTTTTAAAAAGGGGCTCGTGGGTTCTGGGCGTACAGCTCGCAACCACGACCCGGTTGATCTTATTTTCCCGGATGAGATCCTGCATCTTGGATAAATAGTCAACCGAACAGGACCAGCGACCCTCGTCCGCCAGAACGACATGTTCCAGTTCCCGGGCATATTTCACCACCGCCGGCACATCCACCACGCCGGCGATATTCGTACCGCAATCGCAGACAAACACACCGATTCTGATTTCTTCGTCACTCATTTATTTTTCCTTACCTGCAAAAATTGACTATTGTCGATTGAATATTGAATATTTAAGGAATTCTTCCAATTTTAATATGACGGAGCGAAGCGACATCAATAAATCGTCAATTTTCAATCTACAATTTTCAATCTGAAACAGCCTTCATACTGGCAGCCGTCGCCTGCGCCACGGATTCGGCAATATCGATCGGGCCGGTGGCCCCGCCGCACAGATAGATTCCGTCAACTTCGGTTTCCAGAGGCGACAATAGCGGATCTTTTTCCTTGAAATAACCCAGTTCGTCCAGTTTTATTTTTAAAGCCTTGGCCAGTCTTTTATTGCGATCATTGGCCATGATTCCGGTGGCAAGCACCAGCAATTCGACTTCGTGTGTTTGCAGCTCACCCGTATCCAGATCTTCGTAGCGCAGAGTTAAATTTTTGGTTTCCGGATCCTCAAAAACTTCATAGGGTCTGCCCCTGACATATTTGACATCGTTTTCGTTCGCTTTGCGGTAAAACTCCCAGAAGCCCTTACCGTAAGCTTTTAAATCATTATAAAAGATGGTTGCTTCCACCGAGGCATCGTGCTCTTTGGTGATAATGGTCTGTTTGGCGGAAACCATGCAGCAGATTTTAGAGCAATACGGTGTGCCCTTACCATCCGCCAGTCCCCGTCCGGCGCATTGAATCCAGGCAATTTTTTGAGCATGCTTATTATCCGACGGCCGGATAATTTCACCGGATGTCGGACCACCGGCATTCATCAATCTTTCAAACTCGGTATTGGTAATCACGTTTTCAAATTTATCATATCCCAGCAGGTCGCCGGCTGGAGGCGCGTTTTTTATTCCCGTGGCGACAACGATACTTTTGACATCCAGGTCTAGTTTTTTATTCGACTGCCAGAGGGTAATGGCCTTCTTACCTTCTTTTTCACAGGCCTTTACACACAGGGCAATCGGACATTCACGGCATTGACTGCAATCTACTGCACAGTCACCGATGCAGGCGCCTTCTTTGCGCATGTCGCCAAACCGGCAACTGGGATCCACTGTCACCATGTTGGGAACAGCCTGGGGAAAAGCCATTGAAACCAGTTTGCGCATGCCGCCGACTTTGCCGTCCAGCGGATCCAACACGCTCACCGGACAGGCTTCGACACAGGCTCCGCAACCGGTGCATTTTTCCTCATCCACATATTTCGCTTTTTGCAGGAGTTTGACCTTGAAGATACCGTTGACTTTTTTGACTTTGCGGACTTCGGTGTTGGTTAAAATTTCAATATTTTCATGATTGTCCACTTCATACATCTGGGGCGCTTCAATGCATATAGAGCAATCATTGGTGGGAAAAGTCTTGTCCAGTCTGGCCATCATACCGCCAATGCTGGGAGTATCATCGACCAGGTAGACTTTGGTCCCATATTTAGCAGCGTTCATGGCACAATTTATGCCGGCAATGCCGCCACCAACGACCAGAATTGAATCACTCATATGTTTTCCTCGAACGGTTGTATTTGGTTTAATGCTCTCTTTAATGCTTTAATTGCAAGGGCAGCCTGGCATTATATTTCGGTGATAATGACGGCCTTTGATTTACACACGGCTGTGCATGTCAAACATCCCAGGCAGTTCTGGGGTCTGACGGGTATCGCCTTGTGCGGCATTTCAAACACATCTACCGGACACATCTTCAAACACTCTTCACAGGAATCACATTTGTCCGGATCCACATAAACCAAATAGACCTCATAGTTTCTCAGCGTCTTGGGCATCGTTCATCCAACTTTGTTTCTTATCTTTTTAACATTGGTCATTAGGATCTAAAATACCTGTCTTTAAATCTATCGAGTAAATTCGAAATTCGAATATCGAAATCCTAAACAAATTCGAATATCCAATGACACAAATCCTAGACATTAAGACCGTCTTGATAGTCTTTCTGATGTTTTAAAACATTCAAACATTGGTATTTTGAAATTGTTTCGAATTTCGGATTTCGTGCTTCGTATTTCTTGCAATGTGGAGAGCACGTGCCTTAAATCTTTTCTACTTTCGGCACTTTTCAGCTATTTGTATTTCATCATGGTCCGCTTAAACCCCGGCATTGAATTTTTAATGACTTCATCATCCACACAAAACGCAATTCGGAAATGACCGGGGCCGTCAAAACCACTTCCCGGTACCACCAGTACACGTTCTTCTTTTAAGGCATTAACAAATTCAATGTCATCAGCTATCGGTGAGCGTGGAAAAAGATAAAAAGTTCCCAGCGGTTTGATAAACTCGTATCCAAAAGCTGCCAGGCCTTCACAGAGCATGTCCCTTTTACGGGCATAGTCGGAGATTTCCACGCTCAATCCCTGCATACAGGCAACAACCCGCTGCATCAACGCCGGGGCATTGACAAACCCGAGAATCCGATTGGCCACCGCAATGCCGGCAATTAGATCGTTTTTATATGTTGCCGCCGGATTGACCGCAATGAAGCCGATGCGTTCTCCTGGAATCGAAATATCCTTGGAATAGGAAGTCCCGATGATGCTGTTTTTATAACTGGTAAAGATGCTCGGAACCCGAATGCCATCGTAAACGATTTTGCGATAGGGCTCATCGGAGATTAAATAGATCGTGCGCTGGTATTCTTTGCCCTTTTTCTCCAATACCTCACCGAGTGCCAGAAGATCATCTTCCGGATAAACTTGTCCGGTCGGATTATTGGGTGAATTGATTAATACGGCTTTGGTTTGTTTGTTTATGGCCTTGGACAGGGCGTTCAGGTCGAGCTGGAAGTCGGGCTTCGAGGCAACGGTTTTTAATACCCCGCCATGATTATCGGCATAAAATTTATACTCGACAAAACAGGGCGCCGGCGTAATTACTTCATCACCGGGATCAAGAATTGTTTTGAGGGCCACGTTCAGCGCTCCCGAGGCACCACAGGTCATCATCACTTCTTTATCGGTAATCGGTGTCTGCTGTTCTTCAGCCAGATAATCTGCCACGGACCCACACACCATCGGATAACCGGTATTGGGCATATAGCAGTGATCTCCCAATCCGCATGAATCCACCGTGTCTCTTAATATTTCATTGAATTTTTCCGGGGGTGGCAGATTCGGGTTGCCCAGGCTGAAGTCAAAAACGTTTTCGGGCCCATATTCGGCCTTCAGCTGCGCCCCTTCCTCAAACATCTTACGAATAAATGACGCCCTGGAAATGATATCCTCTATTTTATTCGATATCGTCATATCTCCAACCTCTAGAGTAAGAGATTAATCTATTAGAATCCTTTGAAAAATTTTTAATTTCGTATAAGGTTGTAAAGATCATTCACATAAATTTTTAATAAAACTGTAAAAGAGGAAACCAGAAATGAGGGATTTTTTCGTTGAGCGAGGCCGCACAAGGTGTTTATTCCGAGGCGTACTTCTGAGTACGTTGAGGATTAAACACCGCGGAGAACAAAGCTCAGCGGAAAAATAGCCATTTCTTTTATAATTGTTCGAATTCTTTTTTCCACTTATAGTCAATCAATTCAAGAAGCACCCCATTCATCTTCTTGGGATGAACAAAGGCAAACTCACAGTCCCTGAAGGGTCTGGCGCCACCGATGAACGGGTAATCTTTTGCCTTTAATTCTTCCATGGCCTTGCGAGTATTGTCCACATTGAAGCTGATGAGCATGACGCCTTCGCCTCTTTTCTCAATAAATTTTGCGACATCACCGTCCGGGGTGGTCGACTCCATCAGTTCAAATCCCACTTCACCCACCCAATATCGGGCGACCTTGATTTTTTCCGGCTCATCAATGTATTCATCATCCGGTTTGGATTTACCCAAAACCGGCTCCCATACCTTCCTGGCCTCATCAAGGTTTTTCACCGCAATGCAGATATGATCAACTTTTTTAATGTTCATTGACGACTCCTTGTTTTTAAAATGTAACCTTTTCAAGCGGGATAGAGATTGCATTATCCGGACAGATGCATCCGCATTCGTTGCAGTCTTCGCATAAAAATTCAGTGACCACCGGTCGGCCGTCCTGTACGCGAATGGCCTGATCCGGACAGACCTCAACACATAACGTTGAAGTGTACCCGCCGCACATCGTGCATTTATCCATATCAATTTGAGCAGCCATGGGATGTCTCCTTATATTCCATTATTCTAACATTTTAGTATTACATGAGGAAATTATATTTAAGTTACTATATTTAATAGTTATCAAACTCGAAAATTCGGTTATTAAATCATTCTGTTTTGGACAATTTCATAACCGTTTCGCCTTCCCCTCTTGCGATGGCTTTTTGGAGTTCTATTTTTAAGGGAACATTCATAAAAATACTGACATCCTCAAGGATGGCCTGGTACATGCGTTCCCGGCACAGGGCGATCTCTTCCATGGGTGCACCATATTGCTTTGCCCAGGTAGGCCATGGATCTCGAGTACACCTGATAAAAAGCTCGCCGGGGTTTTCGCCTTTTTCCACCGTCGCCAAGCCGCCTTCCGTGTTCCAGAGACCGGCCAGGGATCTGGCCAGAATCATTAAAAAGCCCTCCTCACCTTTCAACCAATTCATACGCGGTAAGAGGCTTTTACCGATATCCTTGCCAAATACTTCGGCGGCCCTGAGAGCGACATCAATGGGTTTGGCGCCCTCGCCGGCGAATTCAAGGGCAACCTGTCGCCAGCGATAATAGGTTTTGCCGATTTCATTCTGGGTGCTGTGTAACATTCTATGCATTTTGCTTATTTCTTTTTCAGTATCAACTGGCATGGTGAACCTCCTTTTTATAATCGAATACCGACACGGTAACCGTCATGCACCGCGCTGGACAAATTCCGGGGAATCAGTGCATCCCCGATAACGAAAAGTTCGATACCCTCGGTTTGAATCACCTTTTTCAAACTCTCGTTGGGCCCTCTATCGCTAATCACAACCGTGTCGCATTTGATCGGCCAGCGAACGCCATCATAGGATTTGGCGATAACACCTTTATCGGTGACTTCTTCGATATCGCAATCATTATAGACCGTTATCCCGTTTTGGCGCATGTAGATCATATAACGCCATTTAAAGGAGGGGTTGACATCGAAACCGGCTGTTTTTTCCTTACCGACGATGGTCACTTTTTTGCCCTGTTTCGCCAGATGCAAGGCGCAACCGATTCCCGGTTTGCGGTTACCGTAAACAACCACGGTTTCGCCAACTTCGGCCTTTGCACTCATCACATCTAAAAGATTTACAATCTTATCACCATCGCCGCCAGCAGCTTCAATTTTCGAATACACTGGGCCGGTGGCCAACACCACGGTATCCGGCATCTCTTCTTCGATCAGGTCCTCGGTTACCTCGGTACCCAGATGGAAGGTAACTCCGGCCTGTTGGCACATGACCTCCTGGTATTCGACGCAGGTCCAAAGCTCATCATCGCCGTAGGGTGCATTTTTGGCCTCATTGAGCGTCCCGCCAATCACCTCCCGTTTGTCATAAACATGCACTTCATGGCCCCTGCGAGCTGCTATATAAGCACATTCAAGACCTGCCGGTCCGGCGCCGACGATCATGACTTCTTTTTCCTCCTCAGCCGGCTTTGGATTGGCAAACTCATCCTGCCATTCATGCGCGCAAACGGGGTTTATGTAACAGGTCATGGGTGCATCCCTAAACAGTCGCGCCAGGCAAAGATTGCAAGCGACGCAGTGCCGTATTTGTTCTTCTTTGCCTTCCGCTACCTTCTTGGGCATGTGCGGATCGGCGATCATCGAACGGCATATTTCCCAAATGTCCAGCTCGCCGGCACCGATTTTCTCATTTGGAAGGCCCGGTTTAAACAAGCGGTAAGCCATCTGAACGGGAATGTTCACATGCGCTTTGGCCCGTTTGGCCAGATGAATCCAGTTGCCCATGGGAATGTCCCGGCTGATGACCGGATAAATGGATTCCTGCCATCCGGCGGTACAGCTGATGTAATCCGCACCCGCTTCCTCGGCAATTTTATAGCTTTCCATGGATTCTTCCGGGCTATTGCCGCGCACATCATCCAACAGTTCTTCGGCGCACAGTCGAATACCGACCGGGATATCCGGTCCACAGACTTCCTTTACGCCTTGAATGATTTCAACTGCCGCCTGCATTCTGCCGCGAATGTCACCGCCGTATTCATCGGTGCGACGGTTGGTATAGCTGGAGATAAAATTCGAAACCAAATATCCTACAATTCCGCTTATTTCCATAATATCAAAGCCGGCTTCCACGCCCCTTTTGGCCGCATCGATATGCTGTTGAATCATTGTTTTGACATCGGCGTTTGTCATCTCCTGGACGGGCTTAAAAATCCTCAGGCGCTGGGGAACGGCCGAAGGGCCGTGGCAATGATCCACCTCAACCGCTCCGACTCGGCCGCAATCCATTAATTGAAAACCGGCAACCGCTTTTCCTTCATGAATGGCGTCAGCGATCTGTTTTAATCCGGGGATAAACTTATCATCCCAGGCAGCCGCCTGGCCCACATATCCCTGGCCCTGGCGTTTTTCATCCATGTAAACACCCTGCATAAAGCATAAGCCGCCGACAACGCCGATGGCCCGCTGACGCATATATTCGACGCCGGCATCGGTAACAAATCCGTCATGGCCGTTGAGGTTGTCTTCGGTGGCTGCATACTTAATGCGATTGGGCACCATGAGATTGCCGATTTGAATTGGCTTGAACAGGTGGGGGTAAGTTTTGGCCCCCGGGTAACCCGAATAATCCCATTCAAATAGTGTTTTGGCCATTTCACATCCTCCTTTTATGTTTCAGTTCAAAAAATCGGTTGAATTTGATTGGTCCGCTTCGAAAGCTCGCACAATTAGATTGAAAGTTTTGTCTAAATTATCAAATAGGGAATAGGACATATCCTTTAACAACCATCGCGTAATGATGTGATCCATTGTTCCGACGAATATATCGCGCGCGATGCGCGCATCGAGTTCAGATTGCATTTCACCGCTTTTTTGGCCGTCCTCGAATATCTCGATGAGATAAGAATAAAGTTTCTTGACATTAGCGTAAACTTCAGTATCCAGAAAATTCGCATTCGTTTTTAGAAAAAGATAAACGATTTTGGCATCCAAAGGAGCTCGCTCAACCCGTCGCAGGTACCACCAAAGATATTTTCGGAGCTTATTAACGGCTCCCTGAATCCCAAATAACTGCTCATCCAAATCCTGTAACAGCTCTGAGACCCACAGATCAGGAATCGTAAGAAGCAGATCTTCTTTGCCGTGGAAATATTCGTACAGCGCCGCTTCTGATAATCCAGCCTGCTTTGAAATATCGACGATGGTTGTTTTCTGGTATCCCTGCTCAGCAAAAAGCTTCTTGGCGGAATTAATAATGCGTGCCCGCGTGTTTTCTTTCGAATTTGAATTGTTTTTGGCCATCTTTTTTGGCTTATATGTATTCGGCATTGTAAAATATTCTCTTGCTATATTTTTTAAGCTATTGATTTCTTGTTCGTATTTTTCTTAATCCAATTAGATAAAATTGAATTTAGATAGAAAGGACCATCTGAATTGATAAAAAAAGGTCACATTACGTTGGATTTTTCGGTCGAAGTTGTCAAATAAACGTATTTATTAATTATTATTAGGCCAATTATTTATAATATAAATAATAATATAAACAATTTATTTTTATTTAATTGTTTTTTACCTAATATCATTAGGACATAAACGTGTCAAGGCAAATTTTAACAATTTATCAAGCTCAAACGTACATCGACTATTTTCTTGCCTGTTGTTAAATACGCTATCCCTGCGGCAGACTGATGTGCTTTTACGCCTTGAATTCAAACCGTTCGCCAATTTTCAAAATCTATGTTATAAAATGTTTATTAAGGCAATTCATGCGCATTAATTAAGAACTGCAATAAAAGCAGAATTGATCCAACACCTGTATTTTTATAAACAAATGGAATTATTGATTGCCTGTCATGAATGTGATTTACTGCATCAGAGCCAATCCCTGCCTCCGGGCGGCACGGCGAGATGTGTTCGCTGCGGGGCGGTGCTGTATCGCCGCAAACGCAATAGCCTGGACCGCGTTCTGGCATTGACGATTGCAGGCCTCGTTCTTTTTCTGGTGGCCAATGCCTATCCTTTTTTAACATTTAAACTGGAAGCCCAGGTTCAGGAAACAACCCTTATTTCAGGGGTTATAGAGCTATACGCTCAGGGCATGTGGATCGTGGCAGGCGTAGTGCTTATGACAAGTATTCTGATGCCGCTGCTGGAACTCATCGGAATGCTGTATATCCTATTACCCTTAAAATTCAACCTGCGGCCCTGGAAGCTTCCAGTTTTCTTCCGATTGGTTCGCCGTTTCAAGCCCTGGGGCATGATGGAGGTTTTTATGCTCGGCATCCTGGTGGCTTATGTAAAGCTGGCCAAGATGGCCAGCCTCATCCCGGGGACCGCGCTTTATGCGTTTCTGGCACTCATTTTTGTTCTGGCAGCATCGGCTGCTTCTTTGGATCCGCATATCGTTTGGAATCGATTTGAAAAAGGCTCATGACTAAATCTTCGCCCGCAGCGCTGAACGCTTCACTGATCAGTTGTCACAGCTGTCATCTCCTTTGCAAGGCAGCGTCGGTTTTAAAAGGCGCTCAAGCGGTTTGCCCCCGTTGCGGCGCAACGCTACATGCACGCAAACCCAACAGCATCGTTCGAACCTGGGCGCTGGTGATTGCGGCATTCGTTTTCTACATACCGGCCAATGTGCTACCCATTACCCACGTCATCTCCTTCGGAAAGGCCCAGTCGGACACGATCATGAGCGGTGTCATTTACTTCGTCAAATCCGGCAGCTGGCCCATTGCGCTGGTCATTTTTGTTGCCAGTGTTTTCGTGCCGCTGCTGAAACTTTCCCTGCTCACGTATTTGTTGATTTCCGTGCAAGTGAAATCCCAATGGCGACCAAGGGACCGTACGCGTCTTTACCGCATCACCGAAACGGTGGGCCGCTGGTCAATGGTTGATATCTACGTCGTTACGATTCTGGTGGCCTTGGTTAAACTGGGTTCACTGGCCACCATCGAAGCCGGCCCCGGCGCAATTTTCTTTGCGGGGGTGGTTATTATTACCATGTTTGCTGCCATGAGCTTTGATCCCAGACTGATATGGGATACACAGGAGTCAAATGATGAGCGAAGAAAATAACAATGAAATTGAAATTCAGGATATACCGGAAGCAATTGTTCAAAGCAAAAGGCAGATTTCCATTGTCTGGCTGATTCCCATAATTGCTATGCTGATTGGCGGATGGCTGGCATATAAAGGATTATCGGAAAAAGGCCCGACCGTTACGATCAGCTTTCAATCCGCCGAAGGGCTCGAAGCCGGTAAAACCAAAGTTAAATACAAAGATGTTGACGTCGGACAGGTCGACACAATCCGATTCAATGCGGATCTATCCCGAGTTCTGGTAACCGCCGAGCTTGTCAAGGAAGCCGAGCCTTACCTGACTGAGAACACGCGATTCTGGGTGGTACGCCCCCGGGTAACCGCAAGTGGCGTCTCCGGACTCGGAACCATTTTTTCAGGAGCGTATATTGGCATGGACCCGGGGAAAGAAGGCGAACCGTCACGAGACTTCGAAGGACTTGAAATACCGCCGGTTGTCACCACCGGCATGCCGGGCCGCGATTTTCTCCTGAAAGCGACCACTCTCGGCTCACTTGAAATCGGTGCTCCGGTCTATTACCGCCAAATACAGGTGGGACAGGTGATCGGCTATGAATTGGAACAAGATGGACAATTTCTAACCATCAAGATATTTATCAACACGCCCCATCACAAACTGGTAAGAAAAAATACACGCTTCTGGAATGCCAGCGGCTTTGATTTGAAGCTTGATGCCGATGGTATCAAACTCAACACCGAATCCCTGGTATCAATCATGATGGGCGGCATCGCTTTTGACACGCCCACCAGTCTTGAGGCCGGCGGGCCTGCAGAGGCAGGCCACGTTTTCCGACTGTATCAAACCCGCGAAAGCATT
Organism: Desulfobacterales bacterium; assembly: GCA_050053555.1. GTDB lineage: Bacteria > Desulfobacterota > Desulfobacteria > Desulfobacterales > JAHEIW01 > JAHEIW01. The sequence continues at coordinate 2,231 of JASFTL010000020.1, read as the reverse complement.
TTTGAAGGGACGTATAAAGAGAAAGTCCATTATATCTTGCGTTTCCAAGGGTCGATCCGAGGGCTTACCGTTGGCGCACCGGTGGAGTTCAGGGGAATCAAGATTGGAGAGGTTATCGATATCAAAGCTGAGTTTAACCAGCAAACCCTCACACCCCAGATTACCGTACTAGTTGAGACGGAGCCCCAACGATGGGAAATTGTAGGCGAAGCTCGAGCAGGACTGGAAGAATATGCCAAGGAAGCAATTGGAATGCTTGTCTCCAGAGGGTTACGGGCCCAGCTGAAAACCGGGAGTCTGCTGACCGGGCAACTGTTTGTTGATTTAGACTTTCATCCCGACGCACCCGTCGCCGAAATAAAATACGGGGAAAAATTTCCGGAGTTACCCACAGTACCCGCGCCCTTACAGATTATCACCGCCAGGGTTAATGAGCTCCTAAAAAAGATCGAAACGGTGCCGATTCAGCAGATTGGTAAAGACCTGGGAGATACCCTCCAAAACGTCAAACGCCTATCGGATTCCAATGAGTTGCTGGAAACCATCCAGGCCCTAAATGAAACCCTTAAAGATACCCGGCAGCTGGTTCTGAATTTAGATTCAAATGTTGCTCCGGCGATCCGTTCGACATTAGACCAGGCGCAGAAGACCCTGGTTTCGGTCGAAGGCACATTGGGCAAAGATGCGCCCTTGCAGCACGAAATGAGACGGGCACTCAAAGAGCTGGCTGAAGCCGCACGGGCAATTCGTATTTTAGCCGATTATCTGGAACGACATCCCGATGCCCTTATTTACGGGAAAGGAAATGCTCAATGATGCACAAAGGCTTTTTTCTTAAATTCGCATTGCTGGTTATATTGGCTGCCCTTATACTTGCTGGATGCCGCAGCAGTGCCCCTCCGGTAGAATTGTACACCTTAAATCCCCTTAGCGGCAAACAGGATCAGGCAAATGACACTGAAAGCGACCAGACGCTTTCCATCGGCGTCGGTCCGGTGGAAATTCCTGAATTTCTTGATCGTCCCCAGATCGTTACCCGCACCGGTCCGAATAAGCTACAGGTAAATGAGTTCCACCGCTGGGCCGGCCGCTTGGACGAAAATTTAGCCCGTGTATTGGCGAATAACATCTCATTGCTGCTCGGTACAGACCAGGTGGTTGTCTATCCCTGGACGGCAGATTTTAAGCCGCACTATCGAATTGCCCTGAATGTCCGGTACTTTGAGGGGCAGTTGGGCGAGGGCGTACTATTGGATGTCATCTGGACAGTGGCGAGCCAGGAGCGTCAAACCACACAGACCACCCGAAAATCTGTTATTAAAAAGCCTTTATCGACGACACACTACGAAGGTTTGGTTGCGGCCCAGAGTCGTGCCATTGCCGAGCTCAGCCGCGAAATCGTCCAGGAAATACGAAATCTGCAATCGGGAAAGAACTAACCACATTAATTCATTTCGAAAGGCAGTTTGCGGATTTCGGATTTTGAATTTATGATAGATTTGATATTTCAATCCGCAATCTTCTCAGTTTCCATTTTCGATAAACGACCAGGCAAGATCACTGGTCGACCGGGTCAGACTGCCTCTCTCCAAAGCTTGGGTTGAACTGGCAGTCCCCATCAACCCCCGTTTATAAACACCTTGCAGTATACTGGCCATGCGGAAAAATGCAAAGGCCATATAGAAACTCCAATTGGGAATGCCCTCCCGTCCGGTCTGGCGGCAGTATTCTTCAACAAATTCCGACTCGGTGGGAATCCCTGATTCCGGTCCGCAAATACCCACCAGGCTGGGATTACCGGCAATATCGAAGTGGTAGGGCCCACAGCCGTAAGCCAGGTCACCGAGGGGATGCCCCAGGGTTGAAAGCTCCCAATCCAGTAATGCCAGGATTTCGGGTTCAGTTGGATGAAACAGCATATTTTCCATGCGATAGTCGCCATGAACAATACAGGTTGTATCATCTTGCGGCACGTTTTGCGGCAGGTAATTCATCAGGTTTTCCATGGAAGGAATGTGATCGGTTTTGGCCGAAACATACTGTTTGGACCAGCGTCCGATCTGGCGGGCAAAATAATTTCCGGGTTTGCCGAAATCGGATAGTCCCAACGCCGCATAATCAACCGAATGCAGGGCGGCCAACACCCGGATCATCTCAAAATAAATCGCCCGGCGTTCTTCGGGTGACAGTCCCGGAAGGGTGACATTTTTAAACAGTCGGCCATCGACGTA
>JASFTL010000019.1:0-17514 GCA_050053555.1 Desulfobacterales bacterium | reverse complement strand
TCGGCAACCGGCAGCTTTTCCAATCAGGGCCAAAAGCGTTTAAATGGCACAGCCGATATCAACCTGGCTGAAATTTTTACCCAGCTGCCCCATACATTGAAACTTCGCAAGGATATAAAATTGTCTCAGGGCAAACTCTTATTGTCTGCGGACGTCAAATCGGCAGACGAGGTTACCGCTTTTGACGGCACCGCCCGGATCGATAAAATAGCAGGCGTCAGCAAAGGCAAAAAGCTGATCTGGAATAAACCGATATTTGTAAAAGCCCGCGGGGAAAGAGCCGCACAAGAAATTCGACTCGACAACCTATCGTTGCGCTCATCTTTTTTAAATGCGGACGGCAAGGGAGATCTGAGCAATATGCAGATTACGCTTTCAGCGGATCTAGCAGCGGCGCTCAGGGAGCTCAAAAAATTTATCGATATTCGTGAATGGTCCGGCTCCGGCAAACTGTTTGCCAAACTGCATGTCAAAGAAACTTCTCCTCAGCTAAATACGGCCGCATTAGATTTAGACACCCGCGATCTGGCGCTAAGCCGAAACGGTCGACCGATTCTCCCAAAGCAGGATGTCAAAGCCGATCTATCCAGCAGGATCCAGAAGGGTAAAGATTTAGCCGACAGTGAATTCCGAGAGCCGAATTTAACAATTGAGTCATCGATAACAAGGGGCAAATTCAGCGCCAGCCGGTTTAAGATAGACCCCGATGGAGATCTGCCTCTTGCCGACAATCTATCAATCGACGGCCATTTTAACTTGCAACAGCTTTCAGATCTGTTACGAAATTTTAACAAACTTTCCAAGGACAAGCGGCTGGCAGGAAGCGCTCATATTCAAACCAGCGGATCGCTGGATGCCCAACAACTGGTTCTAAAAAATACCCGGGTTGTTACCCGCAATTTCAAATACCGCGACGGACAAAAAACGCTCCGCGAAGACCGTTTGACCATACAAACCAAAGGCAAGCTCAATTTTAAAACCAAATCCGTCTTGCTTGCTCCCCTTGACATCAATGCTTCACCGGGTAAGCTCACCATACCTGAATTGACGATTAGGGATTGGTCGAATTTCCAGAAAGATCTGAAAACTCAGGCCGAAGCGAACCTGGATCTGGCCAAGCTGACCAACACTTACGGAGATTTTATCCGGCTGCCGGAAAAAACCCGGATTTCCGGAAAAGGAAAATTTGATCTCGATGTGGATTTTTCATCTTCCAAAGCGCAGTTTTTAACCGTCAATGCGGATCTTTCTCCGTTCCAGTTGACATCAGAAACCCTGCCGCCGATCTCCGAAAATCATGTCAAACTCAGAGCGGACTTAAAGCGCAGCCCGGACGGAAAAGCCCTGACGATCGAAAACATTCAGCTAAACTCCACCCCGCTGTCCCTTTCGGCGGCCGGAAATTACGATCAGGCCGGAAAGAAAAAGACGCTCGCTGCCAGCGGCAACATCAATCTGGATCTGAAAATGCTGTCGCCTTATTTGAAAAAAATTGCCGGCCCCCAGATCACCATATCGGGTAAAGGCGATAATCCGTTCAAGCTGAAGATGATCTCGCGGGGAACCCGCTGGACAGATTCGCTTAAAAACACCGACTTTACCGGGGCTATACGCGCCGATGCGATTGATGCCTTTGGACTGGGAATTTCGGCCACCGAAGTGCCGATTCGCGTTGCCGATGAAGCTGCCATCGCGAAATTGGCGGCGACGGCCAACGGCGGTCAGCTGAAATTGCAGCCAACCATTGATTTGAAAAAGCAGCCCTACACGCTGTCCCTTCCTCAAAATTCCTTCGTTTTAAAAAATGTGCAAATCACCGACGCGATGGCCGAACGCCTGCTGGCCTTAATTCATCCACTCTTTAAAGGGTCCACCAATGCCGAGGGGCAAATTGATCTCCATATGAAACATTTTGATTGGCCGTTGGCAAAACAAAACCGTAATGATGCTTCCTTTGCAGGGACACTCAGTTTAAGGGATGTTCGAATCAATTCTACCAACTTGCTCTCCGGACTGCTTTCACTGATCCGTATGGGGGGAAGCCAACTGGAAATCGACAACCTTGACGTTGAATTTGTTGCCCAAAACGGCAGAATCAAAACATCTCCGATCCGGTTTGAGATCGGTGGCTATCCCGTGGAGCTCAACGGCTCGGTGGGCTTTGATAAGTCCATCGACTATGTCGCCACCCTTCCCATCACCTCTGCGCTGGTGGGAAATGACGCTTTTGGATTCCTTGAAGGCACCACCATTGATGTCCCCATCCGCGGCACCTCCTCCGATCCGAACTTTAATGAAGCCGTCATGCAGAAGGCCACCGAAAGCTTGGTTCAACAGGTTTTGCAAAAGGGCTTGCAAAAGGGCCTCCAGGGTATTTTTGAAAAAATGCTCCCAAAAAAGTAAAGCTCCAACCCGAACGAACACGCTCGAACGGCGAACAAAAATTGACACCGTTGCCCCATTTCTTTATACTTCTTCTACTCGATAACAGAAGGGTACTCCTGCATGCCGAAAGTAGTTGACCTCCAAGACTATCGAACCAAAGCCGTCGAGCAGAAGGCCTTCGGTCCCTGGCAAACGCGCTTTGGCGAGACCTACAATATAAATACCCGCCTGTCTGACCTTTCCGATAACACCCTTCTTATCCTGGCCCAGCCCGGAGAACACAACTCGAGTGCTTATTATGAAATCATCATGGGTATTTTGGGTTTGGGACCTGCGACAAAGTTTGACTATCTCGCCAGCGAGGAACAAATGCGAGTGGTGGATATACACCTGTTTTTAGCCGACCAGATTCGTTTTGAAATGATGCGCCGCTTAGAATGGCTCGACATTCTGCCCTGCCAAAACATTGGTATTATTGTGATGGTCCAGGATTTTGATCGGGTAAAGGCTGAATGCAGGAACACCCCTCCGGGACTGGCGCCGTCCCATCCGGGTTACGCATCTTACCAAAAGCTTGCGAAGGGCGATAAAGAGGTCTTTATTCGACAACTTCTGCGTGATGCACTGGAAAAATTCGAGAAGCGATTACAATAGTGTGAGGTGAAAAAAATTTTTGCGGAAGCATAACAACTGCCAGCAAAAACAAAAATATGGTTAATCGCACGCGCGGTTTTAATATTTGCATCTTTTAATCTCTTGGATAACGGAATTGTAAAAAGAGCATCGCCTCAACTTTTTCAGTTTTGGCCGCCCGATATAAAACGGAAGAAGCTTACGTTTTTAATCAAGATTTTTGCAGCAGACAAAAATTGCTTTAACCCTTTTTCAAATTCAATCCATTAATTTTGTCGATCGCCCGCCTTTGAGCATACAGGCCATTGCTCGCTTTATTCAATTAATTTAATTTTTCCGGACCCGGTAACTTCCTGATTTACCGTCCGGGAGTCTCCGCGGTAAAAAACCGTGCCGCTGCCGGATATCAGCACATCCAGCCGATTAGATGCAGCCAGTTCACAATTGCCGGAACCGGTTATTTTTATTTCCGATCTTTCGGTCTGCAGATTAAACGCTTTCAGATCACCGGAACCGGCAATGGTATGCTGAAACGCTTTGGCCGAACCGCGTAACCGAATCTCACCCGAACCGGAAATAATAGATCCAAGTTGCTCTGTCTCAACGTCCAGCTCGATTTTACCGGAGCCTGTTAGTTCAAGTGCCAGCCTATCGGCATAAAGGGTCGTTTCACCAAAAATCGAACCGGAGCCGGCTACAGACAGCTTTCTGACAAGTGGCATGTGAACGTAAACGGTAATGGGCTTTTTACGCCAAAACTTTAACCAGGAATTGCTTTTGATGATCAGTATTTCCGAATCGACAACCGTCTCATAATCTTTGACCAGCGACTCCTCGCCTTCTAGCCTTAGCTCGTAATCATAGCCTGAAGCGAGATATACAACACCATATCCCCTGAATTCTACGCTGTGGAATTTGCCCACATCTCTTTTTTCCGAAACCGCTTCAGCGGCATAACTGATGAAAGGGAAAAAGAATAAGATTGTGGTTAGCATCAATGCCCAGTATACTCGCAACCTGCGATGTTTAGGTGTGAGAAGCTGTCGTCCCATTTTTTGTCATCACCTCCTTATGCATGCTGCATGTTCTTTGAATCTTTTTTTAACAACCCGCTGTCTAAAGCAATATTTTATTTTAGTGAGATCGGTTTTAGTAGACTTCGAGACCTTCAATCCTACCCCCACCAAATTCAGCCATGGTTTCGGCGGCAACGGTCAGGCCTTCTTTTAAGTATTGGCTTTCAATGCCGGGAACAGCATAAGCATAAAAAAGAACATTAGTTGTATCTTCACGCACGCGGGTCTTTTCGTCGGCCCCCTGGCATAACACGCAAACAATTACTTTTTCGTCCCGCAGCACAATCTCGGATTCATTGGTCACAAATTCACGCCCGCCCATGCCGGCACATACTTCGCCTTCAGCGGCGACATCCAGCGTCAAGCGGCCGTCAAAGCGGTCATAATCGGTCACGGCCACTAAAATACCGGCACACATTTCAGCCATGAAATGCGCATCCACAATCAGATCGTAGCGCGGGAAGCCGCTGTTAACCGTTCGCTTCAGATGTTTGGTTAACGGGCACTCAAACCCGAAACTTTGAAAAAAACCGGCATAGGTGTCGATGCGAGCGTTTATCTCAGCCAGCGTTTCGCGCTTTCGCATTTTGCGCAGCAGCTTGCGTTTGTACTGATCAAACCCCGGCGGATTCTCGTGATTTTGACACCCGGTTATCAGGGTTAAGCCAAAACCAACTCCAGGGTATCTATCTGAATATGCAGGCGACATTGAAAATTCGGGAACCATGGTTTTCCTCTATTCGATTTGTCACTCAAACGCAATTAAAATCATAGCTGGGTACATGCGCAAACTAGCTGAGAGGCTTAGCTTGCAGTCATCCGGCGGGCGATGCGCTTTTGTAACATACCGACAAACACAAGAATCAGTGCAGCCAGCAGCAACAACAACGTGGATATGGCGGGCAGCATAGGCTCAATCTCATAGCGGATGACATCCCACATCTTTTTGGGCAGGGTTACTGCAGTCGAGCCGCAAATAAACAGGGCAATAACGACTTCATCAAATGCAATCATGAACGCAAAGATGGCGCCGGTCAAAACCCCGGGTCTGATGATCGGAAAGGTGACTTTCATAAACGTTTGGAATCGATTAGCGCCTAATACTCTGGCAGCATGTTCAAGACTGCGATCAAAGCCGCGCAGCGTTGCCGAGATGGGCAGAACCGAAAAGGGCAATGTCAGGGGGGTATATGCCAGTACGAGTCCCAGCCGGGTCCCCAGCAGACCGAATTTGGCCAGGCTAATATAAAAGGCCAACGCCATGACAATAAGGGGAACAATCATCGGCGACACGATAAAGGCATTGATTATACCTTTACCCTTGAAACGTCCCCAAACCAGTCCCAGTGATGCCAGAAGCCCAAGAAAAGTGGAAAAAACCGCGGTTAAGGCCGACACCTGCAAAGAATTTAAGACCGCACTCTGCCAGGCCGGATGGCTAAAAAACTTGCGATATTGATCGAGGCCGATTTTGCTGGGAGGAAATTCGATAATTTCAGCCGAACCCAGCGACATGGGAATCAACAACAATACCGGAGCAATGAGAAACAAAATCGCCGTCCCTGACACAATCCAGAGCGGCCAGCCAATGTGCAACGGATCGAAGCGTGCAGCTTTTTTTCTGGATCTGGCGCTCATGTTTTTACGCCTCCCCATAGGCGTTCGACTCCTAAATATCGGTTGTAAATTGAAAAAACGATCAAGGTTGCGATCAGCAGAATAACCGACAGGGCCGAAGCAAACGGCCAGTTCAGAAGATCAACAATCTGAATCTGGATTAAGTTGGAAAGCATTTGTTCTTTACGCCCGCCCAGCAACGCTGGGGTGATAAAAAAACCCAAGGCCATAATAAACACCAGCAGCGCCCCGGCACCGATACCGGGTATACTCAGCGGAAATGACACCCGCCAGAATGTTTGCCAGCGGGTGGCCCCCAGATTTCGCGCGGCTTTCTCGAGGTTTAAGTCAATTCCCATCATGACACTGTAAATTGGAAAAACAATATAGGGCACGAAGATATGCGTCATGCCGACGATTACGCCAAATTTATTATGCAGAAGTTTAAAAGGAGTGTCGATCAATCCGAAGTAGGTCAGCACTGTGTTGATCACACCGCTGCGCTGTAGAACGATAATCCAGGAATAATTGCGCACCAGAAGGCTGATCATAAAGGAAAGCGCAATTGCCAGTAAGAAAAAATTGCGAATGACAGGCCGGGCGCGACGCAGCACGTAAGCAATGGGATATCCGACAACCAGGGCGGATAAGGTAGATAAGATGCTAATTTGAAAAGTAATCCATAGAACTCGCGAATATAAGGGTGTTTTAAAAAAATAAAGGTAATGCTGTAGCGTAAAATCCGGGCTGAAAAGACTTCGCAGCAGAACGCTTGAAATCGGGTAAACAAAAAGCATAAAGAGCGCCAGCAAGGCAGGAATCACCAGCATAAATTGTCTGAAACCCCGATGGTGCCAAAGGCCGGCAGATGCGCCCTCATCTATCTTGATATGCTTTCCAGCGTCCATTATCCAATTTCACGAATTCAGGCAGGGGAAGACAAGATGTCTCCCATTGAAATTATAAATAGTTAAAGTGTTTTCAAAGTATTAGATCATGTTCGTTAGCCCCGCCAGATGGCGGGATTTCACATCTGATCTGTAAGAGATAACGCGTTCAACAAGGCGGGAGCCAGCTCAAATTGGGAGCGTACACGTTAGTACGTGAGCCTTTTGAGCTGGCTCGCAACACCGCTAACGGACATTAGATAAATTTTGAAAACACTTTAGGAAATTATCCATGTTTTCCACTTCTCAGTCAACGGCGCCAGGTTGGGTCCCCAATAATCCGCATTGTGAGCAAACTGCTTTTTGAGGTTTTCAGGATAGGACGGCAGCTCCTTGGCCCTTTCCGGCGTAATAAAATCAAAAGCCTTCAAATTCGTCGGGCCATAAGCAATGTATTTCTGCATCTGCTCACCCTGACGCTCCGGAGCCAGCGCGAAGTCGATGAATTTCATGGCCAGATCCTTGTTGGGATTTCCCTTGGGAATTGCCCACCAATCCAGATCCAGGCAGCCGCCTTCCCAGACGATCTCCAGCGGCACACCCTTTTTCTGGGCCACATTGACGCGCCCATTCCAGGCGGATGCGTAATGAGCCTCAGCACTGGTCAGCAATTGAATTTGCTGAGCCCCGTTTTTCCACCAGACCGTAATACGGTCTTTGATCTCGTCCATTTTCTTAAAGGCTCGGTTAACGTCAATGGGGTAAATTTTATTCATGGGTACTCCGTCGGCCAACAGGGCGAACTCCAGATTAAATGGCGCTTGATCCTGAAGTGCTCTGGGGCCGGGGAAATTTTTCACATCCCAGAAATCGGCCCAGCTTGCGGCTGGTTTTTTATCGCCGAGTGCTTTCTTATTGAAAGCCAGAGATGTCGTCCAGAAAATGTTGCCGATGGCCGCTTTGCGAATCGCCTTCTTGTCGATGCCTTCAAGGTTGACCACATTCGTATCAATGGGTTCCAGCAAGTTCTCCAGCTCCCCGCGGGCGATATGACGGGTTTCCAGATCCACCACATCCCATTCATAGGATTTGGTGTCTACCTGAGCTTTAACTTTGGCAATGTCCGGACCGGACGCCTCGATGATTTTCACGCCGAATTTATCGGCAAATGGCTGGATGAGCGCTTTGCGCTGAGATTCCTGATAGGAACCGCCGTAGGAGCAAACCTTCAGCGTACCACCCTTAGCCATGGTGGTGTGAACAAACGGTCCCACTGAAGCCGTTACCAAAGCCGCGCCGGTAGCGGCGCCGGTGGTAACGATAAACTCACGACGAGTCATGCCTCGATTGTTTTGAGTTTCCTTTTTCTTTTTCATTCCACACCTCCTTGTTGGTTTGGATTATGTCAAAAATTTGCTTTAATTCAAAGCAAGGCCGTGGCTTGTTCGCCAGCCGATGGTAATATCACCTCCAATCTTGTAATTCCTTGAATTGGGACCGCTTTGAACTTTGACGTCCACAATTGCACCTGAAGCCAGGTTGATTGAATATATCCTGGCTTCACCCACATAGACAATCTCTTCGATCCGGCCGGCAAAGCGATTGATAATATCGCTGTGAGCATCCGTCTTATTGGAAAGGATCTGTATTTTTTCCGGTCTGATAGCCACAGTGACTTTTTCGCCGGATTCCAGTTGACCCAGTTTTTTAACCCAAATCTTTAAGCCTTCCCGGGTCACAACGGCAATCTCGTCTCCTTCTGTTTCTGCGACTCTTCCGTCCAGAAAATTGGATTCACCGATAAAGTCCGCAACAAAAAGGTTTGCCGGAGACTCATAGAGCTGCACTGGTGTATCGAGCTGAATAATTTTTCCATCGTTCATTATGGCGATACGGTCAGACATGGTCAACGCTTCTTCCTGGTCGTGGGTAACATATATGACAGTAATGTTTAAGGACTCCTGTAAATGCTTTATTTCCAGCCGCATGTGGTCCCGCAGTTTCTTGTCAAGGGCACCTAACGGCTCGTCCATTAACAGGATTTTGGGCTTAAAAACAATCGCCCGGGCCAGGGCAATGCGCTGCTGTTGCCCGCCGCTGAGCTGGTGAGGATATCGGGACTCAAACGCCGGAAGTTTTACCAGCTCCAGCGCTTCGTGGATCGATTTCCGAATATCAACCGACGGTGTCTTCCGCATCTTCAAAGGGAAAGCAATGTTGTCAAATACGGTCATGTGGGGGAAAAGCGCGTAGTTTTGAAAGACCATGCCAATGCCGCGGTTGTTGGGGGCCACACTCGTGATGTTTTCCTCTTCCAGCAGGATCTCACCGCCGGTGGGGACTTCAAAGCCGGCAATCATATTCAGCGTGGTGGTTTTCCCTGATCCACTGGGGCCCAATAAAGTTAGAAACTCACCGTGTTGAATGCCCAAAGAGACATTATCAACCGCCCTTACATCTCCAAATAATTTAGAGACACTGATAAGCTCAAGCTGGTGTCCCATCTCGCGGTTTTCCTCCGGTAATCAATGCGTGTATTGAAAAAATCAAGCCTTTAGAAATACGTCAGGTTAGGGTAGCCCTCTTGCCTGACCACGCTCGGCTTGCTGCCGCGTGAAGCGCCAAAAGACCCATCCGGGAATAGGTAACCATATTTTAATACCCTATACCGGTGACCAGGTCAAGAAGGCAGACCTTGCATAAAAGTGGGCTGTCGAAAATCAGCAGAAAGCATGCAACCGCTTCTAAAACTTTAGGAATAAAGCGCCAGATTTATCTCACGGAAATATCTTGCCCGGATTGAGAATGCCGTTGGGATCAAACAAGGCCTTGATCTGTTTCATCCAGTCCAGGCTTTTGCCGTGCTCGGCGGTCATGTATTTTTTCTTTCCCAGGCCAACGCCGTGTTCACCGGTGGCCGTACCGCCAAGGTTAAGGGCCTTAGACACCAGGCGCTCGACGAGTTGGTCGATCTGCTCCCATTGCTTTTTGTCGCCTTTTTTCCCGGGAATATTAAAATGGACGTTGCCGTCTCCGGCATGACCGAATGTATATCCTTTTATATGGGTCGTTGCCATTTCTTCACCGATCGCAGCGATAATCTCAGGGTAAGCGGTGTTGGGAACCGCCACGTCCACAACCAGTGTGCCGCAATCCGGATGTTTACGGATAATCATCTCGCCCAGGCCATGTCGGGCCTTAAAGATGTGATCGCGCTCTGCTTTGCCCAAACCGGGTCTGAATTCGATGCACCCTTGTTCTGAGCAGATTTCCCGGGCCATCTCCAGAACCTCGGCCAGATGACCGGTGCTGGAGCTGTGAAACTCCAGAAACAGGGTGGGGGAAACGTTTAGACCGAGTTTTTCCTCTTGATTCATCAAGTCGATGCATTCCGGGCCCAGCAGTTCCAGAGCTGCCGGGTTGAGTCCGGATCGGATGATCTCAAAAACCGCCTTGCCGGCAGCTTCCACAGATGGAAAGGTTGCAATCGCAGCGGAGTATTCAGCCGGAAAACCAACCAATCGCAGGGTTGCTCCGACCACAATACCCAGTGTCCCTTCAGATCCCACTATCAGATGAACAAGATCGTAACCCGAAGATGTTTTGGCCGCACGGGTGCCCACCTCTATGATCTCGCCGTTGGCCAGAGCCACTTCCAGCCGCAGAACATAATCTTTGGTCGATCCATAATAGACCGTACGGGTTCCGCTGGCATTGTTGGCAATCATTCCGCCAACGGTTGCGCGGGCGCCGGGGTCCGGCGGAAAAAACAGGCCGGTGTGCCGCAGCTTTTCATTTAAATCCTGGAAGATCACCCCCGGTTCGACATCGGCCTGGAAATCCTCGGCGCGAATATTCAAAATACGGTTCATCCGGCAGAAATCCAAGACAATGCCCTTCTGAATCGGGATCGGATTGCCTTCCAGACTCGATCCGGAGCCCCAGCCCGTAACGGGAATCCGGTGGTCATTGGCATATCTTAAAATCTCGCAAACTTCAGATTGGTCGACCGGCCAGACGACCGCTTCCGGCCGACAGGGTGCATGCTGGGATTCATCTTTGGCGTGCAGATCAAGAACCGATTCACCGGTGGAAAACCGATCCGGGGCGACGAGGGTCCGCAGATGCTCTACATGGGTTTGATTAAGAGAACTAAAATTCAAAAAACCTCCTTGGGGCAGGCCTATACGCTCGCAAGCGTTCGACATTTTGAATAACTCTTGACTTCAGTCTGTAACCTATATAGGAAAGAATATCAAAGCAAAAAATGAAGCAGCTTCAGTTTCAATCCATTATATTATTATCCTCAAATTGCTTTCAAATCTAAATAACATGTTGAAATTGGATTTGTTAGACGTGCGATGCATATCCGTTTGGGGTGAATGACCCCATTGATCGAATCACGTTTATTCACAGGCCGGTTTGCTGATTCTGCCGCTAAAACGCATCATAGCAATTCGGTTTAATGCTGAATAGACCTATTTATTAACGCAAAAACCATAAATGCAAGGAGGGTCTATGATGAAAGAAAATACGCTAAAATTAAGTTTAACACTGCTATGCGGTTTTTTCGCCATTTCTTTGGTTCTGCTGCCGGCCCATGCCCAGGCGCGGAATATCAAAGTGGGGGTCATTGACTGCTACAGCGGTCCTCCGGCAGTTTTTGGAAAGGATGCTCTCAACGGCTTTAAACTGGCTTTGAAAGAGATAAACGCCAAAGGGGTTTTGGGCAAAAAGATTGAATTCACAACCCGCGATACCAAATTCAAAGTGGATATCGCCCTGAACATGGCCAAAGAGTTGGTGCTGCGCGAAAATGTCGATATTCTCGTCGGCACCATCAATAGCGGGGCGGCTTTAGCCGTATCAGAAGCCGTGGCCAAACGAGAACAGGTACCGTTTATTGTCTGGATTTCAAAAAGTGAAAATATCACCGGCAAAAAAGGCCATCGCTATGTATTCTCCGCAGGCGAAAATACGGCCATGGCCGGTAAATCCGGCGGTGTTGCGCTGGCTACCAAACCTTATGCCACATACTGGATTGCCGGTGACGACTATGAGTACGGACATGCGATTGCAGATGCGGCCTGGCGCAACCTCAAAGAGCGCAAGCCTGAAGTGCAACTACTGGGCAAATCCTGGTGGAAACCGGGTGAACCGGATCTGATTCCTTACATCACATCGATTCTGGCGGCCAAACCGGACGCGGTGATCTTTGCCACCGGTGGACGCAGCATGACCAATATTATGAAAGCCATTAAGGCGACCGGCATGAACGACAAGGTCGCCATTTATGTTCATACCGGAACCGATCATGCGGTTTTAAAGCCTCTGGGAACAGCAGCTCCCGAAGGTGTTATGGGAACCATGGATTATCATTTCTATTATCCGGAGATTACCGCCAACAAACGATTTGTGAATGCTTTCAAAGCCGAATATGGAAATCCGCCCGGTTTTCCGGCCTTTCACGGCTATATTACGGCCCATTTTATCGCCGAAGCGTATAAAAAAGCCGGTTCCCTGGATACAGAAAAATTTATTGATGCCTTAGAGGGGTTGAAAATCAGCAGCCCGGCAGGCAGGATTGAAATGCGGGCCTGCGACCATCAGGTCATTCTACCGATGTATCTGGGGGTAACCAAAGTATCATCCGAAATGGGTGTTGCCGTTGCTTCGGATATCTATACCCTGAGGGGCGCGGAGGTTATGCCGTCCTGTAAAGAAATCATGGAAGCTCGGGGTCAATAGAGACCGATTGATTTAAGGAAGCTTCTCAATGGAAGGTGGGCAGATAACGCTGGCGGCGTTGAGCATTACACTTCTGGTCGGGCTGAGCCGTGCCATGCTTTTGTTCATTGTGACTTCGGGCTTAAGCTTTGTGCTGGGTGTATTGCGGGTGCCGAATGTGGCGCACGGCTCCCTGTATATGATCGGAGCTTTCGCCGCTTACAGCATCGCCACTCTGTTCGGTGGCGGTTCGGTCGGTTTCTGGCTGGCCCTGGTTTTATCGCCTTTGCTGGTTGCATTGATAAGTCTGGTCGCCGAACGCTCGTTGTTCTGTCATCTTTACGAACGCGAGCACCTGATGCTGCTGCTGTTCACCTTTGCCTTGATGCTGATCTTGGGTGATTTAACCAAGATGGTATGGGGTGCCGACTATCGTTCGATTATGCCGCCCACCGCCCTCCAGGGATTTATCTCGATTTTTGGCTCTCCGTTTCCAAAATATAATTTATTTCTACTGCTCATCGGCCCGCTGGTGGCCATCGGGCTTTGGCTGTTTTCCACCAAAACCAAGATGGGCAAAATCGCCCGCGCCGCAGCCGTTGATATGGAGATGGTCGCTGCCATCGGAATCAATGTCAGCTGGGTGTTTGCCTTTGCATTCGTCTTGGGCTGTCTGCTGGCCGGCCTGGGCGGTGCCCTGGTCTCACCGACGATCAGTGTCACCCTTGGAATGGATCACGACATCATTATCGAAGCCTTTCTGATCGTCACCATCGGCGGGTTGGGAAACATGTGGGGCGCCCTGGTCGGCTCGCTGATATTCGGCATTACCCAATCCTTCGGTGTTTTGTTCTGGCCCCAGTTTGCCATCGTGTTTCCCTATCTTGCGGTGGTGATTATTTTAACCCTGAAACCCACCGGAATGCTGAAATCCGTCTGGTAGAAAGGAGCAGGTGTTGATTCGAGAGATGATCCGGCAAAAACCTTTTGTTGTGAGCATCGCTATTTTTGTCATTCTGCTCCTGGCGCCCTCATTCCTTCCAAGATTCTACATTTATTTTCTGGCGGTCATCTTTGTTACCGCGCTGTTGGCCATGAGCTTAAATCTGTGCGTGGGCCATGGGATGCTGTTTCAATTTCACCACGGCGTCTTTTACGGCGTCGGTGCCTATACAGCCGGACTGTTATTGACCAAGACTTCCCTACCGTGGTGGCTGGCGTTTATGGCCGGGCCTGTAGCAGCCGCTTTGGCCGGCCTGCTGATCGGCATGTTCTGTATCCGTTTGAACAGACTTTATTTTGGTATGCTTCAGATATCCCTGGGATCCCTGATCTGGGCCATTGCCTTTCGCTGGTATGACCTCACCGGCGGCGACGACGGCATTCATGGCATTCCGATGCCGGATTTTATCGCATCGACAACCAGTTCTTATTATTTTGTACTGATTATTCTGGGCATTTCCCTGGTCCTTCTGTACTTAATCATAAAATCTCCCTTCGGCTCCACATTGCAGGCCATCCGAGACAATCCCGAGCGCTGTGCCGCAGTGGGCATCCATGTTCGCCGCCACCAGCTCAAAACCATCGTCATTGCCACATTTTTCGGAGGCGTCGCCGGCGTTCTTTTTGTGGTAGTCGAAGGATCGATTTTTCCGGATTTACTGTTCTGGGTATTGTCCCTTGAAATCTTCATCATGTGCCTGCTGGGGGGCTGGTTTACCTTCGCCGGGCCTATTTTAGGTGCAGCCATCATCGTATCCCTGCGGACGTTCGTGGGCATTTATACGGAATACTGGACCCTCATTCTGGGGATCATTCTGATTTTGCTGATTTTTTTCTTACCTGAAGGCATCATGGGATACAACTACCGACAGCTTTTTCGTTCCCGCACGAAATATGCAACCGAAAGTCAGGCGGAATAAAAACAATGCTTCGCGTTGAGGATTTGCATAAATCATTTGACGACTTTAAAGCGGTAAACGCTGCTCGTCTAACCGTGGATAAAGGACAGCTGGTGGCGGTGATCGGACCCAACGGCGCGGGTAAAACCACATTATTCAACCTGATTACCGGACAGCTGCAACCCAATACGGGAAAGATTCTATTCAACGACGAAGATATCATCAAGTTGCCGCCCCATGTCATCTGTCGCAAAGGAATTGCCCGTTCATTTCAGATTGCCAATGTTTTCCAACGCCTGTCGGTGTTTCGCAATGTGCAGGTTTCGGTTCTTTCCCAGCAGAAACTCAGCAGCAAACTGTTTCAGCCGGCATCAAAGATGGCGATTGAGGAAACCGATCGCATCTTGGAAAGTGTCGGTCTTTTAGATAAAAAAGCAGACGTGGCCGGTTCACTGTCCCATGGGGATAAACGAATCCTTGAAATTGCCATTGCGCTCGGTAATGAGCCGGATTTGTTGATTTTAGACGAGCCCACCGCCGGCATGTCGCCCGAGGAAACCACCACCACCATGGGCCTGATTCAGCTCCTGGCCCAAGAGCAGGGTCTGACCATTTTATTCTGCGAACATGACATGGAGGTCGTTTTCGGCACCGCCCAAAGCATCATGGTGATGCAGGCAGGGCGTACGATCATACAGGATGAGCCGGAGATCGTGCGGCATAACAGTGACGTCCAAGAGGCCTACTTGGGAGGCGCATGATGCTTGAGGTCGAAGGAATTCATACCTACTACGGTTTAAGCCATATTCTATTCGATGTCTCCTTAAAAGTAAAAAAGAGACAGGTCGTCTGCCTGCTGGGACGCAACGGGGCCGGCAAAACCACCACTTTTAGAACGATCATGGGCCTAAATCCGCCATCCCGGGGTCAAATCCGGTTTAATGACGTGGATGTAACCGGTACCCCTTCCTATCAGCTGGTGCGCAAAGGAATGGGATGGGTCCCGGATGACCGCCGCATCTTTGTCGATCTCAGTGTCGGAGAAAACCTTGAAATTGCCGAACGTGAGGCCTCCGGGGAAGACAAATGGGATAAACAAAAAGTCTATGAGCTATTCCCCGCTTTAAAAGATCTGGACAGCCGCAAGGGAGGACTGCTCAGCGGCGGGGAGCAAAAAATGCTGGCCATCGGCCGCGCCCTCATGACCAACCCGCAGTTTCTCCTGCTGGATGAACCCACCGAAGGGCTGGCCCCGGTGCTCGTAAAATCTCTGGGAGAGCGCATTAAAAAGCTCAAAGAACTCGGCTTAACGGTTTTGCTGGCAGAGCAAAATGTGAAATTCACCCTGGAGTTAAGCGATTACGGGTATATTATCGATAACGGACGTATTTGCTATCAGGGAACGGTTGATGAGCTGGTTGATAATCAAGAAGTCAAGCGTATCTGCGGCATCTAATCAGATCCGGCTTTAAAAAACATCTTTTGCCCGAGAGCGTTGTTGCTCGTCGCAGAAAACTGCTAACGTACTACTTGTACGCGGCGCAATTTTCTGCTCCTCATGCCTAACTCTCAGACAAAATCTGAAGCTTTAAAGCCGGATCTGAATTGTTTAAATCAATTTCTCTAAGAATAATCTGAGATTTTATACCGCTTGTCATAAATATGTTCCGAATAAAAGGATGGCGGCATAAGCGATTGTAGCAAAAAAAACCTCCCGTAATCGGTACGTTTTTTTGACAACCGCTATAAACCGATTTTTACATACTTTTTGTCAAAGAAATACTCCTCGTTTCTGAAATGAAAACAAATGAAGAGGTGAATAGTGGAGGAGAAAAGAGTTTTTCATACCGATAAGGCGGCGGTAACGCGTGCGCCGTACTCCCAGGCCATCATCCACAATGGCATTATTTATGTATCCGGGATGGGAGCGGTGGACCCGCAGACAAATGAAATTAAACTCGGGACGGTGGAAGAGGAAGCCGGTCTGGCACTGGAAAATGTGCGTATCATCTTAGAAGAAGCCGGATCATCGCTGGATAAAGTGCTGACCGTAACGGTTTATCTTCTCGACATCGACGCATACACCCGCTGTAACAAGGTCTATAAAACATATTTTAAAGTGCGACGTATCGACCCACCCAATTGGGTTAGCCAGAAGTTAGAAACCAGCGGCCAGTAGCTTGCGGCCAGCAGCGATTATTCCGGCGGAGCTTTATCTTCGGAATCGAAATCGTCCGGAAGAATTTCAGCCTTTGAATTCTCTGATCTGCCATCTGATCCGGAGACCGCGACTGCCGGTAAAACATCCTTGAATGCCACGCCGTAAATTTCCCACACCGTCACAAACAGGGCTGCGATAATCGGACCGATAATGACGCCCACCACACCGAACATGACGATGCCCCCCAGGGTACCGAAAAGAATCATCAGTTCGTGCATCTGCGTGTCTCTTCCCACCAGTATAGGACGCAACAAATTGTCAATACTGCCGACAACCGCCGCGCAAAACACGCCCAGCCCGATGGCTTTGGCCAGGTGTCCGGTGGCGGCTAATATAATCACTGCCGGCCCCCACACCAGGGCCGATCCAATGCCGGGAATAAAAGACAACACCGCCATGATAGCGCCCCAGAAAACAGCGCTCTGAATGCCCACCACCGCAAAGGCCGCGCCGGCCAATACGCCCTGCAAGAGACCGATCACCGCGGTGCCCTTTAGGGTTGCGCGGGTGACTGATGTGAATTTATCCAGCATGCGGCGCTCATCGCTATCTTCCAGGGGCAGGTAATAAAGCATTTTTTCGATCAATTTGCTGCCGTCCATCAGAAAAAAGAACATGGTATACAGCATAATAAACAGCATAAACAAAAAATTAACTGTACCGAAGGTGACGGAGCGAAGGCGATTGATCAGAAATCCACTGATACCGCCAACCATCTCACCGGCTTTCTTTAAAATCAGATTGCGATAAGGTTCGATCTTATCAAAAAAAGGAATCGATTTGAGTGCATTGGAGATGGCATCAGGTTCGGCAAGCTGCTGCTCCACCCAAGGCTTCACGGCTTCGCCGACCTTAATCGCCTGCGCGGTGATGATCCCCAGCAACCCGCCCAGCGGCAAAAGCACAACAAAGACAATCAGAAGCAGGGTCGCAATGGAGGCCAGACTGCGGCGGCCGCGGAACCAGCTTTCAAAGCGGCGGTACAGGGGATAAGACAATGCCGAAAAAATGCCGGCCAAAAAAATAGCCATCAAAAACTGGCGGATCATTGACAAAAAAAGGGCGGT
>JASFTL010000018.1:0-17649 GCA_050053555.1 Desulfobacterales bacterium | reverse complement strand
GATGACGTGACAAACATAGAGTTTAGCATCGAACTCTTTAGCCAGCGCTACGCCATAGGGTATCGTATGGTTGGAAAAATCGGAAAAGTCCGTGGCACAAAGAATATTTTTCATTTGTATTCTCATGGCACCTTCTCTCCTTTCGCGCGCTTTTATTTTTTAAACTCGCTCAAGCCGATTTCAGCATTAGCCAACACAGTCCTTGGGCGCTAGATGCATTTTGGAGATAGCTTCTAGCCTTTGATGACGGCTATAGGCTTGAGCCTTGCCACCTTTTTTGCGATCCCTGCTCCGTGCACCACCTCAACGACCCGGTCCACATCCTTATAGGCATTTGGTGCTTCTTCAGCCAGTCCGGACATGCTGCCGGCACGTATGTGGATGCCGTGACTCTCGAGCTCCTCACGCAGTGTGGAGCCGCGGATGGTCTTCTTAGCCTTTTTACGGCTCATGGTACGCCCGGCACCATGGCAGCTCGATCCAAAGGTTTGAGCCATGGAACTTTCGGTCCCAACCAAAACCCATGATGCGGTTCCCATTGAGCCCGGAACCAGTACGGGCTGCCCGATATCTCGATAAACGGACGGAAGCTCTGCCGTACCGGGGCCGAATGCCCGTGTCGCTCCTTTACGATGAACACATAGCTGCACCTGCTTTTCATGGATCTGGTGGGTTTCGACTTTGGCCATGTTATGGGCGATATCATAAATTTGAAATACGTGATGATTCGAGACTTTGCCGGCCAAAACCTGTTCAAAACTGCGACGGATATGAAAGACAAGCACCTGGCGGTTTGCAAACGCATAGTTGGCCGCTGCTTTCATCGCGGCCATGTAATCCTGTCCTTCGGGGCTGCTTAGCGGTGCACAGACCAGCTCGCGATCCGGCAGGTTCAGAGCGTATTTGGGAATCATTTTTTGAAAGCGTTTAACGTAATCGCCACAAACCTGATGCCCTAAGCCCCTCGAGCCGCAATGGATCTGTACCGCGATTTGATCCTGAGAGAGACCCAAGCGTTGAGCCGCATGATCATCGAAAACCTTGTGTACGACATCAAGTTCGATAAAATGATTGCCCGCACCCAGGGTGCCCACCTGTCCTTTGCCCCGGTCTTTGGCTCTCTGGCTGAGTTTTTCCGGATTTGCCCCGACCAGACGGCCGCCTTCTTCTGTTCGCTCAAGATCCGCTTGCGCGCCGTATCCCCGTTTTACTGCCCATCTGGCGCCGTCAGTTATCACCTGGTCCAGTTCGCCAGTCTTCAGCTTAATATTACCACCCTTGCCGATACCGCTGGGGCAGTTTGAATAAAGAACGGTGGCCAAATTTTCGACATAGGGTTTGATCTCATCCTGATTGAGATGCGTGGCCAGTAAGCGCACGCCACAATTGATGTCATAACCGACGCCCCCCGGGGAAATAATCCCGTCCGGCAACTCGGTGGCCACCACGCCGCCAATGGGAAATCCGTAGCCCTGATGGATGTCGGGCATGGCCAGCGCATATTTAACGATGCCAGGCAGGGTGGCGGTGTTGATCAGCTGCTGCAGGCTGTTATCAGTGATGACCCCTTTTAACAGCTCCTTATCCGCGTAAAAGCGTGCGGGGACGCGCATGTCTTTGCGAAAAGAGACCGGGACCTCAAATAAATGCTTATCGAGTTGTTCGAAATCATGAATCTCAACCATTTTGTCCCCCCTTAATCCGCAAAAATCGACGATTCCTTATCTAAATTTGAAATGCTCAATCTAGACTTAATTTGAGCGATTGTCGAGGTTGCCGCAGTTGCAAGGAAGATGGTGTTCCGCTATAGTTACCTATGCGGGAAGGCATCTGACGCCGTAGATGCGGTAAGATCGGCAATCCCGAAGGGTTTCATAGTTTAAAAATTAAAAACGATAGAATTCATTAGAAATAAAAGGTTTTTCCCATTTTTAAAATTTGAAACGCTCAATTAAGTTATTAGACATCAAAGACAATCGTCACCTCCAAACCTCTTGAGGTCTTCAAAATCTGAAGATTGTGATAGGTCACCGCCTTAATGTGTTTTTTAAGCTCAGCAGCTTTTCCGCCAAAGATGCGGGCTTGTAGATGAGTGCTGTTTAGCGTTTCGATGCTAAATCGGGTGAAAACAAGCATTTCCGACTCCGCCCAGTAAGCCAGCTCACTCAGCCATTCCACCAGCAGACTTTCAGCATCAATGGCGTTCAGTTCAATAAATTTTTCGACTTCAACCGCGACGATAGATACGTCCGGTGCCATCAGGCCGGTCATTCCCTGGGCAGCACTGAGAAATAATTCCTGCAAGTTGATGCCGAATATCCGTAATGCGCTGTCGGCGGTATGCTCTACTTCTTCAAAACCCATCATTTGATTTGAACGCGGATGAAAGCCTGAATACATGAGATTTGCCTGACAGTCTGTTCAAACCTCCTGCCTTTCTCATCACCAATCCGGGGCGGTCGCACCAGGCAATTCGTTTTAACTCATCAGATAGCCTCTTCATCTTCGATTTGAAAAGAAAATTATGACAAAATCATCGATGATAAATCTATTTTACGAAATCAGGCGCTACGCGCACTGTTAGCAGATTTAATTCAAATGCAGCAGCGAAAGCTAGATGAGGAATCGTCTCGATTCGGCTGAATGAGCCGCTGTGATGGATATAATTCGGATATGACAGATGATTATTCAATAGATATCAGGTTATTATATCTATACATTTAACAATTGATCGAGCAAAGTCAAGGAGATAATGTAATTACCGGCAGCAAGGCGCCTCTATGATGAAAATCACTGATAAAGCCGGCAGATGAGTGATCGGATGTTTTTGCCTAAATAAGTCTTTACAATTTTGGTACGGGTGATTTATAAGCGAAAATGAATAATGCCGGTTCTTTTCTTGTCCAATCATACGCCAATACGTTTATATGGTTCTGCCACTTTTGCATTTCTGTTGAATTAAAATCTAGCATTTTGCGTATTATATCAATGGAGGTGTTTTCTTTACCCGTTGGCCGCTATACATATCTTTAAAGCTTTATTGAATCAGAATGAGGTGCGGTATGAAACATCAATATGATGTTATTATTGTGGGAGCAGGCCTGGCCGGACTGCGCGCGGCAGTCGAGATTGGAAAAGATGCGCATGTTGCCGTCCTGACAAAAGTTTTTGCCACGCGCTCTCACTCCGGGGCCGCCCAGGGCGGAATCGGAGCTGCGCTGGGCAATGAAGAAGAAGATCACTGGGAATGGCATATGTTTGATACGGTCAAGGGCAGTGACTACCTGGGAGATCAGGATGCCATTGAGATCTTGGCCAAGGATGCCCCGCGTGCCATTATTGAGCTGGAAAATCTCGGAGTTCCCTTTAATCGCACATCGGAGGGCAAGATCGCCCAAAGAGCCTTTGGCGGGCATACGCGCAATCATGGCGAAGCACCCGTCAAGCGGGCCTGCTATGCAGCGACGCGAACCGGCAGAGTTATTCTGGATACCCTATGGGAACAGAGTTTACAGAGAAAAATCGAATTTTTCGATGAATTCCAGATGTTGTCTTTGATTGTTCACAACGGGCAATGTTGCGGTGTGGTGGCCTATGAACTGGCCAACGGAAAATTGCATGTCTTCCACTGTAAAGCCGTACTGTTGGCCACGGGCGGGGCGGGTAAAATCTATAAAACGACATCCAATGCATTTGCGAGCACCGGCGATGGAATGGCGATTGCCTATCGGGCCGGCGTCCCGTTGGAAGACATGGAATTTGTCCAGTTTCACCCGACCGGAATCTACAAGTTGGGGATTCTGATCAGCGAGGCCGCCCGTGGTGAAGGCGGCATTTTGCTTAACAATGACGGTGAACGATTCATGGAGCGCTATGCACCTGTGATCAAAGATCTGGCACCCCGCGATATGATCTCCCGCTGCATGATGGACGAAATGCGTGCGGGCCGGGGTATCGATGGTAAAGACTATTTCCACCTGGATCTGACCCATCTGGGTAAAGATGTTATCGAAAATAAGTTGGCCGAAATTACCAGCTTTGCGCGTACCTATGCCGGCGTCGATCCGGTGAAAGAGCCGATTCCGGTTCAGCCGACCTGCCATTATATGATGGGCGGCATTGCGACTGACTGCGACGGCCGCGTGATTGTCGATGAAAAAAGTACACCACTTGCCGGCTTATATGCTGCGGGTGAATGTGCCTGTGTGTCCGTGCACGGTGCAAATCGGCTGGGATGCAACGCCTTGCTCGATACGTTGGTTTTCGGGCGGCGGGGCGGCATGCAGATCAAAGCCTTCGTTCAATCTGTTGCCCATCCCGAGCTGCCCCCCAAACCGGATAAAAAAGACGCGGACACCATTAAGGCCTTGATAAAAAACAGCGGTCAGGAGACCAGTGGCGCCATTCGAGCCGAGCTTCAAGAAAACATGATGGAAAACGTGTCTGTTTTTCGCCAAAAAAATAGCCTAAACGCGGCATTGGATAAGATCAATCAGCTGAAAGCACGTTACAGGAAAATATCCATACTGGACAAAGGGAACTGCTTTAATCGTGACCTTTTAGATGCCATCGAGCTTGGCCATCTATTGGATCTGGCAGAAGTCATTACACGGGGTGCCCTTCACCGTAGAGAAAGTCGCGGTGCCCATTTCCGGGAAGATTTTCCGAAGCGAAACGATAAGAAATTTCTGTCCCACACCCTGGTCCGATATAATGAAGCCCGGGAGCCGTTGATTTTCACCAAACCGGTAAGCATTAGCCGATATGAGCCCAAAGAGAGGAAATATTAAGATGAAAAGCAACTTCAGTGTCTTTCGATACAATCCCAAGGCGGATAAAAGGCCGCGATACCAAGAATATACAATTGATGCCGAGCCAACCGACAAGATTCTGGATTGTTTAAACAAAATCAGATGGGAACAGGATCCATCTTTAGCTTACCGTTCGTCCTGTGCCCATGGCATCTGCGGATCTGATGCATTGATGATCAACGGCAGAATCGAGCTGGCCTGTCAGAAACTGGTGCGAGATTTTAAAACCGGAAATAATTTTGTGATTGAACCGTTGCCGTTGTTTGATGTCGTCAAAGACTTGATTGTCGATCTGAAGCCTTTTTTCGAAAAGTATCGACAGGTGCAACCTTACCTGATCGCCGCTCAAAGCAAATCAGATAAAGAGTTTATCCAGAGTGCTGAAAATCAGGAATTTATTGAACCGGCGCTTAGATGCATCCTGTGTGCATCCTGTACAGCTGCCTGTCCGATAAATCGCGCCAGGCCAGATTATAAAGGCCCGGCAGCATTGCTGCGCGCTTTCCGCTATATCTTTGATTCACGTGATTCGATAACGGAAAAGCGCTTGGAAAAAATTGACTCCGAAGACGGCATCTGGGGGTGTAAAACGATGTGGTGGTGCACCGAAGTCTGCCCTAAAGAAATCCCAATCACCAAATGCCTGGGACAGATCAAACGCGCCATCAAACAAGCAGACCGAGACTAAGTATGATAGCCCTGCCCGACACAGTTATTGACCGGCCGGATATGCGCGAAAAAATCCATGTTTTTGCCGTGGCGGATGCTTATCAACAATGGTCTGATGTGACTGAAACCGAACTTCTGGCATCGCTGAAAGTTGGCTGAGTTCTTTCAATAAGAAATGTGCTAAAATACCGATGCAGAATTTCAACATTCCATTTGGGGCGAGGGCCTTAAGTAAAGACAAGGAGGTTAATATGCCGGAGAACAATTTACTGGCTTCATTTTCGTTTTTTTCAGATGTTGATTCCGATACGTTGAAAGCGATTTTCCAAAAAGGTGAGATTCTGGAATTCAACGCTGAAGATGTGATTTTTCAATACGAAGAGCCGTCAACGCATTTCTATGGCCTTCTGGAGGGCGAAGTCGATCTCGTTCTGGTTTTTAAAGACAAGGTTTTAAAAACAGACATCGAATACGAAGAAGCCATTCAGGCCACCATGGTCGATGAAGAAAAAGAAATCATCGTTGATACGGTCGCTCCGGGCCAGGTGTTCGGGTGGTCTTCTGTCGTGGGACCCGGAAAAAGAACCGTCACTGCCGAATGCTCGAAAGCCAGTCGTGTAATTTCAATCCCGGCTGCTGAGCTTAAAGCCATGTTTGATAAAGACCACACCCTGGGTTACATTGTCATGAAACGCTTAAGTGACATTATTGCCAAACGACTTCGGAACCGGACCGACAAATTGATTGAGACTTGGGCGGAGGCATTCGATATCGGCTCCATCTAAAAGCAGTCTTAAAAATGCATCTAACGCCCAAGGGCTTTGTTGCAAACCGATTCAAAATGCTCGAATACTAACGTGTATGCTCCGCTTTTGAATCGGCTTACGCCGCGCCCTTGAGCGTAATCTACTTAATTTTAAGACCGCTTCTGGATAGCTATATTTTATAAAAATTGCTCATTTCCAAATTGGTTTAAGGATCTCTTATTTTTAAGACTGCTTTTAACTGGCCTCCTATTCAAACTATGTTTATTTTAGAACTATAAAAAAAACGACAAGGATTTATTAAGATGAAAGCACTGTACTTTGAAGAGCACGGCGAGCTGGATGTGATTCAATATGGAGAGGTACCGGAACCGGAAACGGGACCCGGGCAGATAAAGGTGCGGGTGCGGGCAACCGCCCTGAATTATCTGGATATCTGGGTAAGACGCGGTTGGTCCGGACTCAAACTGGAAATGCCCCATTGGTGTGGTGCAGATGTCGCCGGAGAAATCGCAGAGCTGGGAGAAGGGGTTTCAGAATGGAACGTGGGCCAGCGGGTTGTGGCGGATCCGGGCGTTAATTTATTTAAGGATGAGTTTACCGCTCGGGGTGAAGATTCTGTGAGTCCGGGTTATCACGTCCTTGGCGAGCATCAGCGTGGTGGTGCAGCTGAATATATTGTACTTCCAGCTGACAGTTTTGTCGTAATGCCCGATGATGCCGATTTTCCAGAAGCTGCAGCACCTCTACTGGTGACGCTTACCGCATGGCGGATGTTGATTCATCAGGCTGCGTTGCGTGCCGGCGAATCGGTGTTGGTCGTCGGCGCTGGGGGTGGGGTAAATAGCATGGCTATCCAGATTGCCAAACTCGCTGGTGCCTTTGTGTATGCTGTCGCAAGCAATGAGAAAAAAGCTCAACTGGCCAAGGATCTGGGCGCCGATGTGGTGATGGATCGTTCCCAGGTCGATTGGGGGCGGGAAATTTACAAGCTTACCAACAAGCGGGGTGTCGATGTAATCGTTGACAATGTCGGCAAAGCAACGCTTATGAGAAGTATGCAGGCCTTGGCTCGGGGCGGTCGCGTTGTCATTGTGGGCAACACCAGCGGACCGCAAACCGAAATCGATATCCGATATATTTTCGGAAAACAGATCAGCCTGATTGGCAGCACCATGGGCTCCCACCAGGATTTTAGAGATGTGATCGCCATGCTCTGGGCCGGTAAACTCAAACCCGTGGTCGATCGGGTAATGCCGTTAAGTAAAGGGCGCCAAGCATACGAAATAATGCAAAAAGGGGAGCAGTTGGGCAAGATTGTCTTAACGCCGTAGTCTCATTTTATTCATGGCTCCTGGCTCCTCGCTGCTGGCTACTGGCTTTTCAGAATGTCAGACAAGTCGTTTTTGCCAGAAGCCAGGCGCCAGAAGCAAATAGCCGGAAACCATCAATCCGTGACTGCAAGCCACAAACAACGAACCCCGGCTACGGACAGCTGACTTTATTGAAATTGTTTCATCAACTCACGAAAAATTACCAATTTTTGCACATCCTGGGTGCCTTCCCCCAATGATGATGCCCAAGCATCCATGGGAAATTTGTGAATAGGATGTTCCTCGATGACCGATGCGGCTCCAAAGATATCTGCCGCCCAGGCGGTCACACTGCGGGATATTTCCACAGCCAGATATTTGGCCAGGGAAGATTCCTGCCTAAAATTTTGATCTTGATCCATTTTCCAGCAGGCTTTCCAGAGCATCAACCGCGCTGCCTCAATTTTTGCATAAAAATCAGCTGCCTCAAATGTTTTGGACTGAAAATGCGTTATGGTTTGGCCGAATATTTTGCGTTTATTAGCATGTTCAAGGGCCAGCTCAAATGCGCCGACTGCCGTTCCCAGGGTCAGGGCGGCAATGGGGACCCGACTATAAGTGAAAACGGTCAGCACCTGCTGAAGCCCTTGCCTTTGTTTGCCCAGAAGGTGATCCTCGGGAACGAACACATCGCGAAATTGCAGCCGGGTGAGATCAGACGGAATCCAGACTTGTTTGTTCAACTTTTTGCGTTTAACTCCCTCCGCATGCAGATCCACGAGATACATGGACATTCGATTGTTTCTCGATGCCTGCGGATCTGAAACGGCTGTAATCACCGCCAGTTCGCTGATCCACCCGTTGGTCACATAGGCCTTGGTTCCATTGAGCAGCCAGCCGCCTTTAACTTTTCGAGCGCGCATCTCTATGCTGGCCACATCGCTGCCGGCTTGCCGCTCGGTGTTGCCAAGACACATCAACGTTTTGCCTTTGACAACGGAGTCGCCATAATGTTTTTTTAGGTTGTCGGAGCCGAAGAGCAACAAGCCCATCAATCCTAAATCAATGTGGGCCAGCATTGCAACGGCGACACCCGGGGAGAGCTTTGCCAATTCTTCGGCAACGAGCGCCTCCCTCAATGCCGAGCCTTTGAGCAGCTGACCTTTATTGAACTCAATCCCAAACCAGCCGCTTTTTCCCATTTTCTGAAAAAATTCAGCCGGTATTTGCCGGTGTTGATACCATCCTGTCATTTCGGATACGACGTTTGATTTTAAAAATTGTTGAAACCGTATGATACCAGCAGAATACTTTTTGGGAATTGAAAAATTCATGGCTTCTCCTTTTGTCTAAAAAATATAGACATAAACCGTTAGAAAACAAGGCGCCGAAGAAAGGCAGGCTGCCCGAACTGATACAAAGTCGGAATCGTCACCGATCTCTTACAATTGAAATTTCATTTATACCGCTTTTCATAATAATGTTCCGGAAAAAGGATGGCAGCATAAGTGTTGTCGCAAAAAAGCGTCCCGCAACCGAAACGTTTTTTTGACAACCACGATAAACTGGTACAAATCATGTTGGTGGTAAAATATTGATCATTGCATTATTTATAATTTACAAAACCGACTGAAAATAGTATTTAATACGAATAACATATGATGCCATCAGATCGGTAAAATGGTTTCCATTATAAACGGCTATAACTGAACCCGATTTTGCACTCATCGAAGGATTATAGCCTTTGATTCAATGCTCTTAATAGCCGGTATTTACATGAATTTGCAGCGCACTCCCACGCTTTTTATTGGATGTGTTTAAGCCTGGGAATTTAATTCTGCCTACATGTTGAACAGGCACCGGAGGGGACTATGGAAATGAAAGATCTGATTCAACGTATTGCAGAGGCGTTGGTGGACAATCCGGAGCAGGTTACAGTCACAGCACTGGAAGGAAGCCAGGCGACCGTATTGGAACTCAAGGTGGCCAAGGAGGATCTGGGGAAAATCATCGGCAAACAGGGACGTACGGCCAAGGCGATCCGTACAATATTGGGCGCGGCATCCGCCAAAGAAAACAAGCGGACGGTTCTTGAAATTGTTGAGTAGACTATCGCTGGCCTTTTTCCTCCAACTCTTCACTCAAACGCCTCTAACAAAAATTGTTTGGCGACTTCGTCGAACAGAAAGTCCGAAGCTTTCCAAACGCCGTCGATCGAGGACTGATTTTTAGTGATAGGAAGACTGCATTCCTTTTCCTCAACGCAAAGAATATCGAAGAAATCCCTTCTTATACTTTGATGATGCCCTGAAAAGGATCGTCGCTGTCAGCGATTATCCAAGTCTGCATCAAATCTCACCAGCTGTAATGATCATCGACCCATAAACGACAGAAGCGGAAAGTCTTTTTGCTTCTCAAAAGGCTTTTCGATAAATCGCTTTTGAATTCAGAAGATAATTCAATTGATGTCTGACCTGAATTCTACGCTTTGACCCCTGACTGGAATTATTTATAAGCTTCATTTAATCAATCGGTTACAGTTGCAAGCTCTTGACTAACCTAAAATCCGCATCATAATTAAACTGATTATTTGAACTGACCGAAGCAAAGAGCAAAGATTGTCTCAAATGTGAGTTTCGTTAATTTTGCAAAGGAACCATGCAATGCCGCGAAAAAAAATAACTATTTCCGATAAAATTGAATATCTTTCGATTTTGAATGAAAAAGGACAGCTGGATAAAAAACTCGAACCGGATATTGGTGAAGATGTTCTTCTCAAACTCCATCGTTTCATGGTTTTGGGGCGCAAATTTGATGAACGACTGCTCAATCTTCAGAGACAGGGACGCATCGGAACGTTTCCACCCATAAAAGGTCAAGAAGCCGCGCAGCTTGGGAGCATTGCACATTTACGCACCAATGACTGGATGGTTCCGGCCTTTCGCGAAACAGCGGCCGAGCTGTGGCGGGGCAGATCCCTTGAAAGTGTTATCATTTACAACAACGGATTTGCGGAGGGAGCCAATATCCCCGAAGACCGCAATGACCTGCCCATTTCGGTTCCCGTCGGCTCTCAGATTATTCACGCCGTAGGACTGGGCTGGGCCGCAAAATACCGGCAGAGAGACGATGTGATTATGACCTTTTTTGGAGATGGCGCAACTTCTGAAGGAGATTTCCATGAAGGGTTAAATTTTGCCGCCGTCTTCCAGACTCCGGTCGTATTTGTGTGCCAGAATAATCACTGGGCGATCTCGGTTCCGCTTTCAAAGCAGACCCGTTCAAAAACCCTGGCTCAAAAGGCCCTTGCCTATGGTATGCCGGGCATTCAGGTGGACGGCAATGATATCTTAGCCGTATTTGCCGCTGCCCAGGAAGCCGTTCAAAGAGCACGAAGCGGTGGTGGGCCTACCTTGATCGAGTGTGTGACCTATCGTCTGATGATGCACACCACGGCAGATGATCCCAAGCGTTATCGCACCGATGAAGAAGTGGAGCGCTGGATCAAACGCGATCCGTTGACAAGATTTCAAAAATACCTCATGGATAAGGAATTGCTTTCGGAAGAAAAACTCAAAGAAATTGAATCTGAAGTTATGGAAGAAATCCAGACAGCTGTGGACAGGGCTGAAAAACAGATGGCAGAGCTGGGCGATCCCATGGACATGTTTAACCATGCCTATGCCGAAATGCCGCCGTATTTAAACGAACAAAAAGCGGACCTGGCCCGCGAGCTTTCAGAGGCCGGTGAGGAGGGCGATCATGGCTAAAATGACGATGGTTCAGGCCCTCAATTTGGCACTGCGGCAGGAAATGGAAAACGACGACCGTGTGATCGTCCTCGGAGAAGACGTTGGGGTGGACGGCGGGGTGTTCAGAGTAACCGATGGCCTTATCGATCAATTTGACGATCATCGGGTGCTGGATACGCCGCTGGCAGAATCAGCAATTGTGGGGATGTCTATCGGGATGGCGGCCTATGGGCTCAAGCCGGTCTGTGAAATTCAATTTTCAGGTTTTAGTTATCATAACTTTCACCAGATCGAAAACCACGCCGCGCGTTTGCGCTGGCGCTCCCAGGGAAGATTTCAGGTGCAGATGGTATTGCGAACACCCTACGGCGGCGGTGTCCGGGCGCTGGAACATCACTCCGAAAGCCGTGAGGCTTACTGGGCCCATACCCCGGGACTTAAAACGGTTATCCCGTCCGGCCCCCGCAATGCGCGCTCCTTATTGGTCAGCGCTATCCGGGATCCGGATCCGGTCATATTTTATGAATCAAAGGCCCTGTACCGTGCATTTCGAGAAGAAGTCCCCGAGACGGAAGAGACGATGCCCATCGGGAAGCCGCAACTGGTTAAGGAAGGCACGGATTTAACCATGATTTCTTACGGGGCCATGATGCGGCCCACACTGGAAGCGGCCGGTGTACTCAAAGACAAAGACGGTATCGAAGCGGAAGTCATCGATCTGTTGACCATCTCACCGCTCGCTGAAGAAATCTTAGTCCAGTCGGCTAAAAAGACCGGCAGGGTGGTGGTGATCCATGAAGCGCCGCGCAGTTTCGGACCCGGAGCTGAAGTCGTCTCGCGCTTGGTTGAAAAAGCATTTTACTATCTGGAAGCTCCCATAGAGAGGGTCGCCGGTTATGATATTATTATCCCTTTGTTCAGCCGAGAGAAGGCTTACTTGCCCAGCAGCGATCGGATAGTACGTGCAGCCAGAAAAGTGCTGGCTGTTCAATGAGGTTTCAGGTTTCGGGGGCCAAGTGTCCGCATCGGAAATATCAGAGTTTCAACCGATCAATTCTGACACCTGAAACTGACACCTGAAACCCAAGTTTGCGACACCCGAAACCTCGCCAAACCATATCGAAATATAATATATAGGGTGATGTGAAGTAATTGATTGACATTTCTTGGAGGGAACATGGCCAGATCCTTTAAATTGCCGGATTTAGGCGAAGGCGTTCA
Source organism: Desulfobacterales bacterium (assembly GCA_050053555.1). Lineage (GTDB taxonomy): Bacteria > Desulfobacterota > Desulfobacteria > Desulfobacterales > JAHEIW01 > JAHEIW01. Next base: position 5,119 of record JASFTL010000018.1, on the reverse strand, counting down.
CGAAGGAGAAATACTTGCCGTTCATGTATCTGTTGGACAGGAAGTAAAAGAAGGCGACATCATTTTAGAAGTCGAAACGGACAAAGCGGCTGTGGAAATCCCGTCGCCTTTTACCGGCACGGTCTCCGAGGTGTTGGTTAAAACAGGGGACACCGTAAAAGTCGGTGATGTGATGATGATCTTTAGCGACGGTGAAGAGGCTGAGGCTGTTGATGGGCAAAAAACGAAAGAAATGCCGGCGGAAGCAACGGAAACCGAAAAAGTCGTATCATTAGCAGAAGCCGGGGAAAAGAAGGGACCCGTGCCGGCTTCACCGGCGACCCGCCGTTTGGCCCGGGAACTGGGTGTCGATCTTCATCGGGTAACACCAGCCGGAGCCGGCGGCCTGGTGACGGCCGATGATGTGCGGGCTTTTGCCGGAACGGGAAAAGAAATGGGCGAAGCACCGGCTGCAGCGGAGGTTGTTCCGGCGGAAGCGCCGGCGTTAACCATTCCATCACCGACACTGCCTGATTTCAGCAAGTGGGGTCCAATTGAACGGGTCCCATTTCGCTCCATTCGAAAGGCAACCGCCAAACAAATGATTATTGCCTGGTCTCAGATACCGCATGTCACCAGCCAGGATCAGGTGGACATTACCAAGCTGGAAGCATTTCGTCAGAAACACAAGGCTGAAATCGAAGCCGGGGGCGGTCGCTTAACCATGACGGTATTTGCCTTAAAAGCGGTTGCCACCGCACTGAAAACCTATCCGCAATTTAACGCCACACTCGATGTCGAGGCCGGCGAGATCGTCATCAAAAATTATTATCATATTGGTGTTGCTGTAAACACCGACAACGGTCTGATTGTACCGGTCGTTCGCGATGTCGACCGTAAAAGTATAAAAGAGCTTGCCGTCGAATTACGCGATATGGTTCAAAAAACCCGGTCTCGCAAGATTTCGCGCGACGATTTGCAGGGAGGCACGTTTACCATTACCAATGCCGGCGCCATGGGCGGCGGCTATTTTGCGCCGATAATCAATTTCCCCGAGGTGGCCATTTTGGGAATGGGCCAGGGCCGGCTGCAGCCGGCGGTAGTTGATAAGGGCGATGGTCAACATGAAATCGTTCCGCGTCTGATCATGCCGATTGTGCTTTGCATTGATCACCGCGTGCTGGACGGGGCCGACGCCATTAAATTTTTAAAGATGGTCATTGACGCCCTGGAAGATCCGGACGAGCTGTTCATCTCAATGATATAGTTTGTGTTTACAAATGGTCTTTTTTCCGTTGTGCGGCGTTCTCCGCGGATTTTGACCTTCAACGTACCTCAAGTACGCCTCAGGCCAAAATCCTTGTGCGGTTTGATGAACTCCTTAATTTTCTTAAAATTAGATGTGAAATCCTGCTGTTTGGCGGGGCACAACAAAAAAAATCCTTATTTCTAAACACAAACTAAAATCAAATAGAATAACTGAGGGGTCGGGGCGTTTTTGCCCTCGATCCATCACGCGGCAAGCTCAGACATATACTGCCCCGTAAGGGGCTGTCCGTATGCGGACCCGCAGCAAATCTTTCCCGGGCTTCGGCAACGCCCCCAGAATTCTGAGTTCGCCCCATGGCAGGCAGCGAGGCTGTACGCTGCCGCGGGAATCGGTCCGCTGGGGCTGCTCCGGGGTGAATCGAAGCGGATCTGCTGCCGTTGTTGCTTTTCAGGAACCCTTGTTGCGGACCGCATGCGGCCGGAACCCCTGACGGGTCGAAGTCCTATGCGTGTCTATCGATGATAGAGGATAGAAAAACTCCCCGACCCCTCAAATAACTATAATTTTAAAACCCGGGTTGTGATCTAAGAACTCGGTGTAATCGATTGCTGTGCTTGATCTGGGATAAATTATCATTGATAAGCGGGATTACGGGATTTTGTCAGCAATTTTGAATCGGATTGCAACACAGCCCTCGGGCAAAATATAAAGTTTTCCTTGGAGAATAAAATGGTAATGGGTGAGTTACAGCAGGAAGCCGAAGTGCTGGTCATCGGCAGCGGACCAGGGGGTTATGCGGCTGCGTTCCGAGCCGCCGATCTGGGACTGGACGTGACCATGGTGGACCCGGCTCAGCGACCGGGAGGGGTCTGCCTGTATAAAGGATGTATTCCTTCAAAAACATTTCTTTTTCTGTCCGAACTGATTTATGATGCTCAGCGGGCCGAAACCATGGGCATTGCATTTGGTAAGCCCCGCATTGACCTGAAAACCTTGCGCGAATGGAAAGGAAATGTCATCGATACGATGGCCAACGGACTGGTTAGTTTAAGCAACCGTCGCGGCGTTCAGTTAGTGCAGGGACGGGCCCAATTTGAAAGCTCGCATACGGTGCGGTTGCATGATGCCGAAATGAGCCATATCAAATTTAAGCATGCCATTATTGCAACCGGTTCACAGCCCATTGCATTTCCGGGAACCGAGTTTAAGCCCGGTGGCCACATCATGAGCTCCACCGGTGCCCTGGCTCTGGCGGACGTGCCGCCGTCTTTGCTGATCATCGGCGGCGGCTATGTCGGTCTGGAACTCGGCACGGTTTACGCTGCCCTGGGCAGCCGGGTCAGTTTGGTTGAACTTGAGGACCGCCTGCTGATGGGAGTGGATCTGGATCTGGTTGAGCCGTTACAACGCAGGCTAAACACGATTTTTGAGAGCATCAGTCTGAAAACCAAAGTCGCTTCCCTGACGGAAAACGAGAAGGGGGTTGAGGTTATTCTGGAAGGCGATGTTGAAAAATCGGAGCAGCATTTTGATCGCGTGCTGGTGGCGATCGGTCGCAAGGCGAATTCCCAGGACATCGGACTTGAAAATACCAAAGTGGAACTTGATGAAAAGGGATTTATAAAGGTAGATGAACAGCAGCGCACTGCCGATAAGCACATTTTTGCCGCCGGCGATGTGGCCGGAGGCCTGATGCTGGCGCATAAAGCCGCCCGCGAGGGCAAGGTTGCCGCCGAAGTCATTGCCGGAGAGCCTTCCGCTTTTGACGTTCGAGCGATTCCGGCCGTGGTTTATACCGATCCTCAGATTGCCTGGTGCGGCCTGACCGAAGAAGAAGCCCGCAAGGCACATATTCCGATTAAAATCCAGCGATTCCCATGGAAATTTTCAGGCCGCGCGACCACCATGGGCGCGCCGGAAGGTCTGACCAAAATAATGATCGATCCGGAGACCGGCCGAATCTCCGGTATGGGAATTGTCGGCCGCGACACCGAAGGATTGATTTCCGAAGGTGTTTTGGCGATCGAGATGGGGGCTTTGGCCGAGGACATGGCGCTAAGCATTCATCCCCATCCCACCCTATCGGAAACCGAGGGTGAAGCCGCTGAACTTTATCTGGGCAGCGCCACCCATATTTTATCTAAAAAAATGAAACAATAATGGAAAAGACCGGTTTTCCAAATCTATTATGATGATGCCGTTTTGGTTTTATACTCCCAGTCACCTACAGATTCTTCATCCGCAACTTCTTCCCAACCCGTGATCATGGCCCGGGTGTGGGCAAACCACGTGTGACCCGTGGTGATCATGTATACATGTACAACGATAAAAGATAAAATTGCAAAAGCGCCGGCTGTGTGGATCAGCGCCACCAACTGCAGTGACAGCCAGGATAGCCCCCAATCGCCCCAGGAATTATAGCCCCAGTAAAGAAACCCTGTCACCATTTGCACCGGCAGCAATATCGCCGCCAGGATCAGATAAACGATGCGTTGCAGTGGATTGTGTTTGGCCTCTTTGCGCTTGGGCACCGGATGGGGTTCACCCCGAAAGATGCCGTATATGTAATAGCGCACCACGGAGAGCATCTTTTTGGTCGTGGGAACGTACTGACGCCACTCGCCGGTGGTAAAAATCCAGAAAGCAAAAAAAGCAAAGGCGATCAGCCATGTCAGTCCGGTAAAATTATGCCATTCTACCGCCGCGCCGAAACCGAAGAGTCTAAAGGTACCATTGACTTCCAATCCTGTCAGCAAAAGAATGACGATCAACACCGTCTGCAGCCAATGCCACAGCCGTTCAAAGCGTGCGTATAGATAAATATTTTTCATTTTTCCGTTGAATGTCATGGTCTATTTTTCCTTTCTGCCATTGCCCCTGCTTAAAATCCGCCCCAGAGCATGAATGAATACCCCCATCAAACTGGCGAAAACAACGCCCCATCCGGCATAATTGAGGATGCTGGAAACGTCGCGGCCGGGCATGTAAAATCCTTTCAGGTTTGCCAGACGGCTTTCAGTTTTGGAATGACATTCCGTGCAGGACAGAGATTTATTTTTAGGGGCCACCATGTGCGTGATCGGAAAAACATACGTTGTCTCGACAAAATCAAACTCACCTGAGTAAGCCAACCCCATTGATTCCTGACCAGCAGTCAGCGCTTTATCCCAGTCGAGGGTGTTCCAATAACCTTGCTTGCCCGAAAGCAGCGGCATCAGTAAGGTTTGGTTGACTTTGTCATACGGTTGTTTGCCTCTGTGTACTTTAAAGGGATAAATTCGCGAATTCGGATCTTCACGATCACCCACCGGCCAGGAAACTTTTACGATGCCGCTAGGATCGATTTTATCTTCGGCGGTGACGGATTTAATCACACCGTTATACCAGAAATATTCGGGCTCAACATTTTTAGCCCACCGCATCTGACCTTTGATGGACATATAGTCGTATTTGCCGAATTCATCTTTGGACTTAAATTTTTTGCCGTCTTTTAATTTGCCGGACTGGGCCCAATCCCAGGACATCTTGGTGGGATTCACTCTTGCGAAATCCGAAATATGACAGCTCTGGCAGGCCACTTTATCGGTGTGCTCATTCATCTTTTTACCGCTTTTGTGAGGTCTGGCCGTATGGCAGGATTCACAGGTGATCTTGTTGGCCAGATCATCTTCCACCAGACTTTTTCGATCCGTGGCCGCCGGTCGCGTGTAAACGCGCCCGGAAATATTGTGCAAGTTTGTCGTGTGGCAGCGGGTGCAATTAAAGTTCTGGCCGTCCACTCCCATGTGGACATCCAGGGTTTTGCTCGGTTTGGCAAGTGACGTATCCAGATCACCGTGCTTGACACCGTCTCCGCCGCCGCCGTAAAAA
>JASFTL010000017.1:0-18148 GCA_050053555.1 Desulfobacterales bacterium | reverse complement strand
CCCCTGCTTTTCGTATTCGTGATTGTGGCCAGTCTTTCCTTGAGATCCTGAATGGCCTGATCACACTCAATCTTTTGCCCATCGAGTTTTGCTTTTCTGGGTCTTTGTTTCTGGCCGGTATAAAAAAATCCGTATCGGCCGCGGTCACAAATGAAGTGACCGTTTACGGTGTTGCTAAATCGGGCTTCCTGCCTGACTACCTGACGGTATCGAGCACTGGCAATGGTGTTGCACCCTAATGCGCAGTTGATACACAATGACGGACTGCGCTCATAGTCCCAGCGCCGGCCGAAATAGCGAGATGGCTTATCGGTATAAACGCCGGTCGGACAAATATCGATGAGGTTGCCTGAAAAGGGGCTTTCCAGGATACCCTCCTCAAACCGTCCAAAATAGATCCGGTTGGCGGATTGCATCGCGCCCAAGTCTTGATAACCGCTAAACTCTTGATAAAATCGGGAACAGCGATAACAATGGATGCAGCGATTCATTTCGTGCTGAATCAGGGGACCCAGATACTGGTCCAGGTAGGTGCGCTTCTTTCCTATATATCTTCGAATTCCATGGCCGCCGGAAACCGTCATGTCCTGCAGCAGACAGTGTCCGCCTGCGTCACAAACCGGACAGTCATGAGGATGATGCAGCATAAGCCATTCTATCACGTACTTGCGAAACGCGACCGCTTCTTCATCAGTGGTGGACACCACCATATCGTCCTGAACATCGACCATACAGCTCATCTGTACCCCTTTGAATGGGCCCTGTAAAAATTTCACGGCACAGACGCGGCAGGCACCCACGGATCCCAGGGCCGGATGGTAACAGAATCGCGGAATCATGATTCCAAGCTGTTCCGCTGCTTCGATCACCTTTGTGCCTTCTGCGACCTCGATTTCACGATCATCGATGATAATTTTGGGCATATAATCGTCCGTGGGTTGTTGTCCGTTGTCCGTTGTCCGTTGTTATTAATTATTCCCAGTCTTACTCATCCAAATTGTCCCGCAACGGACAACGAACAACTGGCAACTAACCTTTCTTATTTAAAAGGACACTTCTTCTGACTGATATGTTCTTCAACTTCCTCCCGGAAGTGCGTCAGCAAACTTTGTAGCGGTGATACAGCTCCCGGCGCAAACGCACAGTAAGCGCTCCAGAGATGTTTGCCCAATTCTTCCAGTATCGGTATCATATCTTTCTTACCGGCACCATTTTCCAGGCGGTTAAGCATATCGCGGACATACGGCAGACCTTCGCGGCAGGGCGTGCACCAGCCGCAGGATTCCCGGGCGAAAAATTCGGTCAAATTCAGTGCCGCACCGAGCAGGCAAGTATTCTGATCAAACACCATGATCGCACCGGTACCCAGTCGGTTACCCACCTTCTTTAGCGACTCAAAATCCATCTCAATGTCATAATGCGCTTTCGGTAAAAATCCGGTGGATGCCCCGCCCGGCAGACAGGCCTTAAATTCGGATCCTTCCGGCATACCGCCGGCATAGGCTTCGATAATCTCACTCAAGCGAATTCCCATAGGCAACTCATAAACACCCGGCCGCTTGACTTTGCCGCTGACGCAAAAGATTTTGGTTCCGGCACCGGTATCGGTGCTGGCAAGACCTTTGAACCATTCCGGCCCATGGCGGACAATGTGCGGAATGCAGGCAAACGTTTCCACATTACTGAGAACCGTGGGCAGACCCCAAACTCCTTTTTCAGTTGGATACGGCGGCGGTTGCATCGGATTGGGCCGCCTGCCCATCAACGCATTTAATTGCGCTGTCACTTCCCCACAGATATACCGACCGCCGCTGCGGTGAACAGCTATTTCCAGGGAGTAGTCGCTGCCCAGTATGTTTTTCCCCAGATAACCTGCTTTTTCAGCCAGTTTTACTTCTCGTTCGAGAATTTTCGCCCCGCTTTCATACTCCGGCCGGATGAAAATAACGCCTTTTTCGGCCTTGACGCTGTATCCGGCGATGATCATACCTTCGATCATCATGTGGGGATTGGTGTGAATCATTACGCGATCTTTGAACGTGCCGGGCTCCATTTCATCGGCATTGCAGACGATGTATCTCGGAAACGGCGCGTCTGGGGCTACTGTTTTCAGTTTAAAACCCGTTGGGAAGGCTGCACCGCCACGACCCAGCAGGCTGGCATCATCAAGCATCTGAATGATATCGGATTCACGATGCTGTTCAAGGGCCGCTTTCAAGCCCGCATAGCCACTGTTTTGTTCGTATTCTTCCAGTGTGACGATACGGTCCGGCTTGCGATTTTCAAGTAATATTTGAGGATACTTCATTGTAAATGCCTAAAATTAAAAGTGCCCAAAATGCCTAAAATAAAAGAAGCTCCGAGTTAAGTGGTGATAGCGCTTATGCGAAATCCGCATTCCGCATTCCGAAATAAAACTATGTTTCTGATTCCAACTTCTCTAATATCTCATCGATCTTTTGCGGTGTGAGATGCCCGTAAACCTTCCGATTAATCAGCATGGCCGGTGATAGGTCACAATATCCGATGCAGCAGACCGGCAAAAGCGTAAACAGACCGTCCGCCGTTGTGGCGCCCACTTCGATGTCCAGCTTTTTGCAAAGATACTTTTTAATGGATTCATATCCATCCATCCAGCAAATCAGACTGTCGCAAACATGAATCACATATTTCCCGACCGGTTCACGATAGATAAATGTGTAGAAGGTAGCCAGCTCCTCCACTTCCAATGGGGACATGCCTAGCAGCACCGCAACCTCTTCCACGGCGTCATTGCTTAAATAGCCATAGTGCTCCTGGAACGCCAGCATGACATCAACCACCATCTCCCGGCGATGGTCGGCATGGGCAATCTGGTTTTCCAATGATTCTTTAAGTTCGTTCGGTAGCATTAGCTCTATAAAAGGTTTCAGATTTCAGTCATCAAGGTGTCAGTGTTCAGGTGTCAGGATTGAGAACCTGATGATGTCAGTGATAATCAGATTCTGCATGCTGTCATCTGTTTGCTGAAACCTGACACCTGACGCCTGAAACCACAACGCACTCAGCGATCGATATCCGGCAGAATATAATCAACCGAACCGATAATGGCGATTAAATCTGCAATACTCTCGCCGACCGCCATCAAGGGCATGACCTGCACGTTGGCAAAACCGGGGCCGCGAATACGCACCCGATAGGCGCAGCCCAGACCGTCGCTGACCACATAATATCCCTGCTCTCCCCTGGGTATCTCACAGGCGAAATAGGCCTCTCCCACAGGAATCTTGGGCCCTCGCGTCACATTGATATAATGATGAATCAGGCTTTCGATATCTTTGAGCATGTCTTCGCGTTTTGGAATCCCGTAACGGTAGTCATCAGTCATATAACGGCCTGCAGGCATGTTGTTGGCTGCCTGTTCGATGATCCTGATACTCTGCCGCATTTCTTCAACCCTTACCAGATAGCGGGCATAACAATCCCCGCCGGTCGCAGTGGGGACTTCGAACTCAAAATTCTCGTAGCCTGAATAGGGCATTTTTTTGCGTAAATCCCAGTCAAGTCCGCAGCTTCTCAGGTTGGGCCCGGTCACCCCCCACTCCATGGCGTCTGTTAACGATATGCGCCCGACACCTCGCGTACGCGCCTTGAATATGGGATTTTTACGAAGCAAATTTTCGTATTCCTGCAAGCGCTGCGGAAATATTTTGACAAACTCATCGACAGCCTGCTTCCATCCATCGGGCAGATCAGCGGCCACGCCACCGATTCTGAACCAGGAAGGATGCAGTCGCCCCCCGGTGATCAGTTCGACAATATCGAGAATCATCTCTCGCTCGCGAAAGGTGTAAAAATTAGGCGTCATGGCCCCGACATCGTGGGCATAGGTGGCAAACCAGACGAGATGGTTGCTCAGTCGAAAGAGCTCGCTGAGCATCACCCGAATCACCTGGGCACGCTCCGGAACCTTGATATCAGCCAATGTTTCGACCGCCAAAAGATAAGGTAGATCATTGGCCGCACCGGCCAGATAATCGACCCGCGCCAGGTAGGGAATAAATTGGTGCCAGGTCTGGCGTTCACCGATCTTTTCCACCGCTCGGTGGTGGTACCCGATCTCCAAATCCAGGCCGGTTATTTTTTCACCCTTCAGAGCGGCAATGTAGCGCAGCAAGCCGTGAGTGCTGACGTGGTGGGGACCAATATTTAGAATCAGCGGCTGCTCACCGCGGGTTGATTTTACATAAACGCCGCCGTCCAGAGGCTGCAGTTGCTCGGCATCTTTGCGCGTATAAGGTGCCATTTCAGTTGCGCGTCCCGGATGGCTTTTTCTCAAGGGGTGACCTTGCCAATCCGGCGGCATGATAATCCGGCGCAGGTTCGGGTGACCCTCGAAACGAACGCCCATCAGGTCGAAAACTTCGCGCTCATACCAGTTGGCCGAGGGCCAGATATCGCTAATGCTGACGGTGGTTGGATCTTGACCCTGCAGGGGCACTTTCAATCTCAAGCGGCTGGCGGAATCAAAGGACAGCAGCTGATAGACCATGGTGTAGTCCGGATAGTTTTTCCGCCGCCGCCGGGCGGACTCATCAATCGCCGTCAGGTCATCCAATCGTCGATACTTCGGAGTTGCTTCAGTTTTCAGATAATGCAACACATCCTTGAGCCGGCTTTCAGCAACTTCAAACGTGGGCATGTCAGATGTCGGCGAAACGGATTGAACCGCATCGCCAAATTGGGCGCTCAACATCTGAGCCAGATTTTGATCGGATGGATTTAACTCGATTTGCCTCGCAGGAGGGGTCCACATGAGGTCTGAGCGGCTGCCCCAGAATTCAGGCGGAACCACCGAAGTCCCCCGGATAGCGGTGCCCTCCATGCCCGGCCCCCGGGGATCGCGCGATTTGGTTTGGCCATCCACCAGAATCGGTTTGACACTTCCCTGGGTACCGCCCTTGACATGAAAAATAGTACGGGTGGGGCGTTCGGTTTCAATTTTTTTCTGCAGCATCACAAGCCCCTGCAAGACAGCCTCCGGCCGGGGCGGACATCCCGGTATATACACATCCACCGGCAAAATCTGATCGATGCCTTGCACCACGCTGTAAACGTCGTACATACCCCCGCAGTTGGAGCAGGAACCCATGGAGATCACCCATTTGGGCTCAGCCATTTGTTCATATAAACGCAGAATAACCGGCGCAATCTTTTTAAAAATGGTGCCGGAGGTGATCAAAAGGTCGGCCTGCCGCGGGGAAGGGCGTAAAACTTCGGCGCCAAAACGAGCCATATCGTAGCGCGCGGTGAGTGCGGTGGCCTTTTCGACAAAACAGCATGATAGCCCGAAAAACAGAGGCCACAAGCTGTATTTGCGAGACCAGTTCAGCAAGGCGTCTGTTCCCCTCAGTAAATGCTCACTTAATCCTTTTGGGTTATCGGCCCCCAATCAAGTCCCCCCTTTCGCCAGATGTAAAAAAGGCCCAGAAGCAACAACACGATAAAAAATGAAATCTGCATCCACCCCGCCCAGCCAAGCTCTCCGTGAGCGATGGCCCATGTAAAAATAAAGGCGCCTTCCACGTCAAAAATAAGAAAAAAAATGGCCACCAGATAAAACGGAACGGGATAATGCAGGCGGGCGACGCCGGTAGGGATAATACCGCTTTCATAAGGTCTTAACTTTTCAACAGTTTTTTTTCTTTGTCCAAGCCAGACCGCAATAAACAGCTGGGATGCAACGAAAAGCAGAATCAGAATAACATAGATCGCTAGGCTAAAAATGCCGGGTTCCCACGGTGAAAGAACGCCGGAAGAGACAATCGGTTGCATAATTTCTCCGCTGTAATTTTTAAACCGCAGCCGCAACGACCACCCGCACATCGGGTGGCTTGGATTTTACCGCCATCGGCGGGAAAAGACAGGGGCGTGAAGAGCCCCAATCATTGGGGGTGGAACCAGGTGCTTGGCACTCGGTTTGAAAAACCCAATCGTATAAAACCTAAAATGAAAAACAAGAGAATTTGTAATAGATTGCCGTCTGCTGCGCGAGCAGAAGCCAATTCATTGGGTGTTAAGGGCTGAGTTCACGGTGAACCCGCTGGCACCACATGATGGATTTTTTTTTATAGATTAGCGCTGTTTGAATTGCAATGATTTTCCGCATTTAATCCGCCACCACAAATGCATCCGGAAAACCGTTTCGGATGAGATAGGCTTCATACTCTACTGCTTGTTGCAGGGTAGACACCTTTCCGACCCGTACTCTGTAAAAAATATTGACGCCGTTATCATACTCGGAAATATGCGCATTTTTGTATGTTCGATCCAGTTTGCGCCTGAGTCTTTCTGCATTTCCTCGATTTAAAAATGCGCCGACCTGAAACGTAAAATTCCCGGAATAATAATCATCTTGAATGTATGCTGTCGCAGCGCTATCCGCTGAGGTATCTCTTCGACCGAGTGCAACCACCTCCACCCGGGCTGTACCGGAACCCACGATCCCGATATCTTTAGCGCCAGCGTAAGATAAATCAATTATTCGACCGCGCACAAAGGGACCGCGATCATTGATTCTGGCGACAATACTGCGATTGTTTTCCAGATTATGCACCCGCACGTAAGTACCCAGCGGCAAGGTTTTATGAGCAGCGGTCATGGCGTACATGTCGTAAATCTCACCGTTTGATGTTTTTTTGCCATGAAAGTCCCGCCCATACCATGAGGCCACGCCACGCTGGCGAAAACCTTCGGAATGCGGCAGCGGCTGATACCATTTGCCCAATACTTTGTATGGTTTTGGATAACCGGGTTTACTGGGAGGTGGGCTGGAGGTTCGGGGGGTGCTGATAGCACACCCGTAGATAAAAAGTGTAAAAAAAGCGAGTATGACCGCGAAACGGTAACTGACCAACATTGTGCATAGGCGTATATTGGCAATCATTGCTATCAGTTCTTTTTTCGTCTACGTTTCCGAGGGGGCTGCTTTTTAATGTCAAGCGCGAGATCGATAACATTGATCATCTTATCGACAAAATGAAAGTTGATTTCTTTTTGAACCTTGGGGGGTACATCCTCCAGATCTTTTTTGTTCCACTCCGGCAGGATAATTTTCTTGATGCCGGCCCGATGGGCGGCCAGCACTTTTTCCTTTACGCCACCGACCGGCAGCACCTGGCCCCTTAGGGTAATTTCACCGGTCATCGCCAGATCCTTATGAATGGTCCTATTGGTCAGCAGCGATGTCAGTGCCGTCAACATGGTGACGCCGGCAGAAGGCCCGTCTTTGGGTATCGCACCGGCCGGCACATGAATATGCAAATCATGGGTATCGAAAAAATCTTCATCGATGTTTAAATTTTTGGCATTTGAACGAATAAAGCTCAGGGCGGCGGTTGCCGATTCTTTCATCACATCACCCAGTTGTCCGGTCAGGGTCAGGCCTTTTTTGCCTTTCATAGCGGTCGCTTCAATAAATAAGAGTTCACCGCCGGTCGGTGTCCACGCTAAGCCGGTGGCAACTCCGGGTGTTGTCACACGGGCTTTGGTTTCAGAGGTAAACCGCACAGGGCCAAGGTACCCATGAATATCCTCTATTTTAATGGTTACGGACCTGGCTTTGCCAGCGGCAATCTTGCTGGCCACTCCGCGGCAAACGTTGGCGATTTCACGTTCCAGATTACGTAAGCCGGCCTCACGGGTGTAGCCTGCAATAATTTGCTTCACGGCACCCTGGTTAAATTTTATTTGCTTGGCCTTTATGCCATGTTCATCCCGCTGTCGTGGGATGAGGAAACGGTTGGCGATTTTCAGCTTTTCATCCAGCGTGTATCCATGAAGCATCAGAACTTCCATCCGGTCTCGCAGAGCCGGCGGTATGGTATCTAAAATATTGGCTGTTGTAATGAACATGACCCTGGAAAGATCGAAGGGTACATCCAAATAATGATCGCTAAAGGAAAAATTCTGTTCGGGATCCAGCACTTCTAAGAGTGCCGAAGACGGATCCCCTCGAAAATCGCTGCCGACCTTATCGATTTCATCCAACATAAAGACCGGATTGTTTGATTCGGCACGTCGCAAACCCTGAATGATGCGACCGGGAAGGGCACCAACGTATGTACGCCGGTGGCCGCGGATTTCAGCTTCGTCTCTAACACCTCCAAGGGAGATACGATGAAACTTACGACCCAAAGCACGCGCAATGGACTGCCCCAGCGATGTCTTACCCGTGCCGGGAGGTCCCGCAAAGCATAGGATGGGCCCTTTTGATTCCGGCTTCAGTTTTCGCACGGCTAAATATTCAATAATCCTCCTTTTGGGTTTCTCCAGCCCGTAGTGGTCAATGTCCAAGATTTTTTGTGCTTTTTTGATGTCAACATTATCCACGGTGCTTTCGTGCCATGGCAGCGTTGTGATCCAGTCCAAATAGGTAGAGGCAACCGAATATTCAGCTGAGGAGGGATGCATGCGGGACAGACGATCCAGTTCGCGCTCGGCTTCCTTGCGGGCTTCTGGGGGGAGATTTTTTTCTGCAATTTTGGTCCGGTACTCTTCAATTTCAACCTGACTTTCATCTGTTTCGCCCAATTCTTCTTTGATGGCTTTGAGCTGTTGCCTCAAGTAATATTCCTTTTGAGTCTTGTCCATGTCTCCTTTGACTTGGCTTTGAATTTTATTCCCCAGTTCAAGGATGCTGAGCTGATGATTCACCAGACGGGTCACTTCTTTAAGACGTTGCTTCACATTCTGAATTTCAAGAATTTTTTGCTTTTCTTCCGGGTTGGCATTAATTGTAGAGGCCACCATATCCGCCAGGGTCCCGGCCTCCGGAATCGATTTCGCCATCTGACCAATTTCTGGCGGTAACCCTGGTGAAAGCTCCACGATACGGATAAATTGCCCGATCAAGTTGGACATCAGCGCTTCGGTTTCATTATCTTTGACTTCGTCCTCCTTCATCAATTCGATACGAGCGCGCAGATAAGGTCTGCTATTTTCCCAGGATTTTACCCTGAACCGGTGAAGGCCCTGAACCAGAAGCTGGGTTCGATTGTCCTGGGTTTTCGCCATTTTTAATATTAAGGCACTGGTTCCGACCTGGGCCAAATCTTTGCGATCAGGCTTATGGCCCTCGTCGGGCTTTTTGGATACGACCAGCCCGATGATGCGATTTTTAGCCATGGCTTCATCCACCAGCCGCACCGACTCCCCCTGCATCACCACGAGGGGAAGTACCATTTTAGGAAACAAGGCGGCATCGAACAGTGGCAGGATCGGAAGCAGCTCGGGGATTTTTTCCGTATCAATTTCTACCGGTGGTTTTTGATCGGTTTGATCGGTCATTATAACCTCCAGAAGGGGTCGTCCGGTTATTCAGGTAATAATTAGCGGAATCTATAAAGCCATATACTGGATTTGCTTTATCCGTCCGATATCGGGATTTTATGGGATTTTTCGATCGGCATTTTTGCGAGTCGAATTTCAAGTAGACCGTTTGTGTATCCGGCAGATACGACTTCAGGATCAATGGGCGCTGGGAGATAGAGAATTCTTTCGAAGCGGCCATATTGGATTTCGGCAAGCCGATAGGTGGCGTCGTCGGTGCAATGCCGGGCAGCACGGTTTCCCTGAATCCTTACCGCTTTGCTGCTGATCTCGACCTCCAGATTATCTTTATCCACTCCGGCAACCTCAGCCACGATAACGATTTCATCCGGAGTTTCGTTCATATCCATCGGGGGTTTCCAGTTACGTTCGGTAAGAGAGAAGGCCGGACTCATCGATCGAAACATGTCTTCAATCGTTTTTTCGAGGTCAGAACCCAGATGACCAAAATCTTCTGCAATTCTAATTTTGATAAATTCCATCTCCGGCTCCTAAATTTCTTGCAAATTTTTTGGTTTTACTTTTTAAAATACAGATCAAAATAACACTGATTCAGTGGTTTGTAAAGATTCTAAGCTTGACAAGAATCGAGGTGTGATTAAGTTTCTGTCGACATAAAATGTGACACCTGTATTTTGCACGAGAAAGATTCCCATCTGTATTCATGAGAAACCCCGATCATCATATAATTCGATGCTTCATCCCGCAAAGCGGGGCAAAATATAGATCATCATAAGGAGATTCTACCATGGCTATCGTAAAATGGGACCCATTCCGGGACGTAGCGGCCCTGCAGGACCGAATCAATCGAATTTTTAACGAGTCTTTTGGACGCTCACGGGACCTCGACGATGAGGTCAGTCTTTATGACTGGAGACCCCCGGTTGATATTTATGAAGCCGCCGATGCAATTGTTCTGAAAATAGAGCTTCCTGGCGTTAAGAAAGACGATGTATCGGTTGAGGTTAAAGACAATGTGCTGACGCTCAAAGGGGAGCGTCTGCTGGATCCGGAAATCAAAGATGAACATTATTATCGCAAGGAAAGAAGTTTTGGTAAATTCAATCGATCCTTCTCACTCCAAGAGCTGATCAAGCCTGATCTGATTAAAGCATCATTTAGAGACGGGATTCTGACGATAAAAATCCCAAAAGCTGAGGAAGAAAAACCAAAGCAGATCACCGTCAATATTGATTAACCATTTTCGCCGGGCTCGGCAACCTCGCCAACCGGGCCCCGCCCTCTTCTCACCCGTCGTTCGTCTTCCAATACATCAGAACCCTGCCCCGGCTTGCCCCGGTCGGGATAAGCCACCTTTTAGATATTTTGAAAATAAGACCGCCGATAGGGCCTCAGGTTGTCGGAAAAAAATTGCCCTTTTAAAATAAATGCCGTATGAATCAGCCATGGCCACCGAAAACAGGCATACATATCATCTTGTTATCGGTTCCCAGTACTTTCTATATTTTGGCGTGCTGGGAATTTTTTTGCCTTTTTTCAACCTCTATTGCTACCATCTGGGATTCAGCGGCTTTCGAATCGGGATTTTATCAGCTGTGCGCTCGGTGTTGATTGTACTATTTCCGGTCATCTGGGGAGCCCTTGCCGATCGCCTCAACGCCCGCAGACCCATCTATATCCTGTGCAATTTCAGCAGCGCTCTGATCTGGGCGCTGTATCTTTTTACTGTTGATTTTTGGCTCATGCTGATCATCACTGTCTTCTACGGCATATTCTACGCCCCGATTATTTCCTTTCTGGAGGCCTTTACCATGGACCTTCTGGGAAGGGAGAAAAAAAGTTACGGTCGTCTCCGGGCCTGGGGGTCCATCAGCTTTATTATGATCGTGCTTGTGCTGGGCAAAATCATTGATCTCTATTCTGTAGAGATCATTGTCGTCCTCATTTTAACCGGTTCGCTGATGCTGGCAACCATCTCCACCACAATTCCCGATATTCATATCACCAAAAAAAAACAGCTTGCTCCAGAAGCAAAAAGCCTGATTGATAGACGGGTGCTGGTTTTTCTCTTTTGTGCTTTTTTAATGCTGGTCAGCCACGGAGCCTATTACGGCTTTTTTTCGATTCATCTTGAGAATTTAGGATACGCAACACCATTCATCGGATTATCATGGGCCTTGGCATCAGCCGCAGAGATTCTGGTCATGCTCCGATCGGATCATATATTTAAACGCTTTTCCCTGGAGGCGGTCCTGATCTTCTCATTCATGGCAGCGGCCCTAAGGTGGTTCATTCTTTTTTTTGCGCAATCCGCACCGACAATTTTACTCACCCAGGTTTTGCATGCGGTGACATACGGCGCATTTCATATGGCCAGCATCCTTTATATTGACCACCTGGCGCCGGAGAAGGCCAAGACGTTAGGCCAGGCGGTAAACAATGCCATCAGTTATGGTCTCGGCCTGATGGTGGGCTTCTTTCTTAATGGATATTTTTTCGAAATCACCGGGTCTTTCGCACTGTTTCTGATCAGCTGCCTGATCGCACTATCGGGCGGCCTGTTTTTTTGGGGGTACTGTCTTGTCGGGCACAAAGACTATAGGAAATAACCGGGGAAGTATGGTTCCAAGCCTGCTTTAAATGAGGTTTCAGGTGTCAGGTGTCAGAATTGATCAAGCTGACACCTGAAACCTTGATAGTGGATTTACCTGAGGCCTGAGGCCTGACGCCTAATGCCTGATGCCTATATTTAGTCACCCTTTTGCGGAAAGAAAAGATATCGCAACCAATGCAACAACGTATTCCCACGTAACAACTGCCTGTCCAGTTGATCAATTTCATTAAATACATTAGCCGGCCTTAGAAACCATTGCTTGCGAATCGTAAATGATTTCTCCGGATCAAGGTGCTTAACCACCTGGGCCGGATTCCCGGCAGCAATGCAATTTGAGGGTATGGAATCAACAACCACAGCCCCAGCGCCGATGATACTGTTTTCACCGATGGAAACCCCCTTGCAGACAATTGCGCTATCCCCGATCCAGACATTATTGGCAATCTCAACCGAATCGGTTTTGCCGAAACCGATTCGGTTATAAATATCATGCCAATCTGAATCCGTGACATAAGCGCCACTGGCAATCATGCAGTTATCACCGAGGTTGACTTCAGACGCTGAACTGATTCTGACCCCAGGACAGAGAAGACAATAGTCGCCAATTCGAATTCGTCCCCGCACCTGTTTATCTGTCCATACGGACAACCGTACCTTGTTGTCCGAAGCCGCAATGATGAAAACATAATCGCCGATCACAATCGGGTTCCCGAATACTTCCACATGCCAGGGCCTGATAATGGTGGGAGTCTTACCGATCGAGTCAAAATGCGGGCGCAAAAAATGCGCGGCATAAAACCGCTCAAGCTTGGAAAATGCTCGTTTTAAAAAATATGGGCGGTGATCTTTTCGCAACGATTTGACTCCTATTCCTTTAATGTATCGGTTATTCTGCAAGAATCTGCGTCATCTGCGGATAAATTTAACTTTTGAATTTCTCTGTGAGCTGTGTGTTCTGTGGTTAAATATTTGAAAAGGATGTTGTTACCGATCAAGATGCTTCCACTTCTTAAGAATCGACAAATGGTGACAACTCAGAGGTTTCCCAGAATCGATGACTGAACAGCACACTTGCCGGTGTTAAGTTGTAGACCGCATCAGCGGCAATCAGCGCCACCGCATTGGTCCAGGTAATTTTTTCCTTGGGCCATATGATCAAATCCGGACAGGTAAATCCGCACCAATACGACCCGTCATCATAACGCCGATCACAGATCCAATTAAACACAATTGCGGCCTGCTCAAGGTTTCCCATGCCTGCCAGCGCCAAAGCCAGTTCCGATGTCTCGGCAATGGTTACCCAGGGTTTATCTGATACACAACGCACCCCCTGATCTTCAACCACAAATTTTTTCCAGTATTTGTCGATTCGCTTTTGAGCTTCACTGCCCGTAAAAACACCGGCCAGAACCGGATAGAACCAATCCATTGAATAGCGGGATTTCGTCATATTAAATAAATAGGGTTTATCTTTAATCGCCCCTGCCAGTTTGTCTAATGCGATCTTCCATGATGGCATGCGAAAGCCCAATATGCTTGCAATTGCCAGAGCGCATTTGATACTCATATAGATGGAGCTGGACCCGGTTAGGAGCGCCATGCGATCAATATTGCCTTGGGGGCTTATGGCCCAGTAAATCTCACCGTTGGGTGTTTGCAGGCTCAATGCAAAATTAATGGCCAATGAAAGGGTTGGCCACATTTCTTTTAAAAATGTAGTATCCCCTGTTATTAGATAGTAGTGAAATAAGCCGACCGCAATATAAGAAGACAGGTTGGCGTCTCTGGTTTTATCTTCTGCAACACCTTGCCGATATGCCGTGTGCCAGCTGCCGTCTTCCAGTTGCAAACCGGCCAACCATTCGAAGGCCCGCTTGGCTTCATTAAGGTAGCCCCCCACACTGAGACCCATGGCAGATTCAACGTGATCCCACGGATCTGATTTTTGACCTTCACTCCACGGTATTTCCCCATCGGGCCTCTGGATCCGGACAATTAAAGACGCCGCCTCGGCGATGTCAATAACGGGAACCGTTATTGAGCGACTTCTGGATAATTTGAAATCCATTAAACCCCATACCTCTCTTTTCAACTTCTTACCGGTATTTTGAACGAGTCGCAGGCTTTCATACAAAGGAATCAGCGGTTATGCAAGAAGAATATGCGCCGAATTTGCGCCGCCAAGACGCAAAGATTAATATTGGCCAAACGTTTTGCTTTGTGTCCCGGGGCCTTTGTGGCAATTTTTTCTCCGCAATCCTTGTAAACCATTTGACCCGGTCTGACGTCTTTATTGCCAGAACGCTTCAGGAAAGGAGGATGAGTCAAATGAAACAAATCCTTTATACACTGGTGATAATCAGCCTGTCAGGGTTTGTCCTCAGCTCGCAGGCATTGGCTGGTAAAATTGAACAGCGCCAGGTCAGGCAGCACAAAAGGATCTGGCACGGCAACATTATTCGCAGCGGTTGAGGTTGATTTTCCAATGAAGGTGTAACACTTGTGGACAAGTGTATCTTGAGCCAGTATGATGAAAACGATTACCGAAAGCGTCTCTCTCATGTGTGGATAAACTGGCTGATACTTAAACATGACTCCATCAACACATACTGCGCCTGGCTCGCAGACCTCTGATGCACAACTGGCAGCACTTGTCGCACAGGCCAGGGATGGAAACCGCGTTGCCTTTGACCAACTGATTGATCGCTATCAGGGAGACATACATCGCATGATTTACTACCGCATACGCGCACAAATGGATGCCGAGGATCTTACGCAGGATGTATTCATTCGGGCGTATCGCAGTATTTCCCGCCTCCGTGAACCGGAGCGCTTTCGCAGCTGGCTATACACCATTGCCGTAAACCGGGTAAATGACTACCTGCGCAAAAAGAGAGTCAGATCCATATTTAAATCTTCCGATGAAGGCACTGACATACGACCCGTCGCAGATCAGCTTGAGGAGCCGCCCGAAGCGCTGGAACAGGTTTTAAAAGAAGACTTCTGGCGGCAGGTTGGACAGATAGCAAAAAAACTATCAAAAATGGAACGTGAAGTATTTATGCTGAGGTTTTTTGACAATTTAAATATAAATGAGATCGCTCAGATACTTAAGAAAAGTGATAGTACCGTAAAAACCCATTTGTATCGGGCATTGGCAAAATTTAAGAAAGAAAAACAATTGCGCCAATTTCTTCAGGAGGACCTAACGTGAGTATCGATAACCATAAAGCGCCCCATCTGGAAGAGAACGACATTATACAGGCAGCCATCGATGACACCGATCTGTCCATGCTGCAACAGCAGCATCTGCTGGAATGTTTGCAATGTCGCTCACAGAAGGAACGGCTTGAAAATGAACTGGCACGTCTCGGCCAGCTGGCCAAGCATTATGCTCCCGAACCACAGGGGCGTGTTACCGTGCCGGAAAAAGAAGTTCGCACGCCCTTTTTTAACAGAGGATTTGCTTTTAGCGCTGCAGCTGTTGCGGCGGTTATTATCGTCGTTTGGGGGGCTTTTTTAATTCGAAGTCAACAGCAAGAGCAAGGTCGTAATGGAAATTTGGCACAAAATATGGTAGAAGCAGAAAGACTGATGATGGAGATAGACGTGCTCGTGGAAAATGCATTGCCTCAGGTCTATCTGGATATTGTCGGAGAAACCGATTTGAACCTGGATCAAGATTTTCTTGACTTTCTTATTCCCACTACTGACGACGCCATGCGAATCTCCGCATTAGCAAAGAAAGGATCAAAATTATGTTAAAAAAGGCTTCGGTTGTCATACTGCTGATATTCATGATCAGCCTACCTGGCTTGGCCATCGGTCAGGATGTACCTCCCGGGAAGTGGTGGTATAATCAAAAAGTGGTTCAAAATCTCAACCTGACTCAAAAAGAAGTCCGTCAATTGGATCAGCTGTATGTAAACAGTCACCGCAAGCTCATCAAACTAAAAAATGCCGTCGAGCGTGAACAGTTTGAACTTGATACACTGTTGGGCAAAAAGACTGTCGACGACGCCAAAGTCCGTAAACAATTTAAACGGCTCGAAGGCGCCCGTACCGACCTTGCCGACGAACGTCTGCGGTTTGTTATTCGTGTCAGGCAGATTATTGGTGCAGACCGGTTTCAGCAGCTGAAGACGTCCTATCGAAAATGGCGTTAAGACGAATTCGTCTTAAATGCATTTGAGGCTTTTCCTCAGAATGCAGAAGCGCGTTCAATCCTCCTTTTTCAAGCTTGACTTTAGCCCTTTCATTGTTTAACTTACCTTACGTACCCAACCTAAGTTGATCGTTCCAAGCATTAAAAAGGGTTCATTTTGTCTTTTATTAAATGAATATTGATATGCGCAAATCACTTTAATTTCAAGCGGACTGTCGAATTCAGCAGGACCTATTCCTTTCTCTAAGCATTAACAGTATTATAGAACGACCCTCATGAGATAACGTATTAACTCTTTTCGTGTGCCATGGAGGATCTGATGAAAAGGGGTTATTCCAAATTACGCGTTTAAAGCCTTCAGCCGGATGTCTGCATCCGTCCGGAGGCTTTTTATTGATCCCCAATAACTTGAAGGGGCTAACACATCGGAGCGGCAGAGTGGCGGAATTCCAATAACCGACCGCCTGCCGGTATGAGCGAGCAATTGACTGTGTGTTTGAAGCGACCAGAAAGGAGGAAAAAATGCCTGACAGTGTCTACAAAATCATCAGACTGGTAGGAAGTAGTCCCAATTCCTGGGAGGAAGCCGCTAAAAATGCAGTGGATAAAGCATCTAAGACCCTGAGAGATTTAAGGATCGCAGAAATTCAAAAACTGGACCTTAAAGTTGAAGACGGCAAAGTCGTCGCTTACCGCGCCCTGGTGAATCTCTCCTTTAAATACGGCGGTGAAGAATAAGAAATTGCGATCATATTCAAAAACGTTTTGAGCTTAAATCAATCATTGATTAAAGATAAACCTCCAAAATGAATCAAAAAATTTTGGGGGTTTATTTATTTCGCAGAAAATACGAGGATTTCATCTATGGCTGGTGTCTGGGAACATTATGAAAACCATCTCGTCGATTATTATGCCTGGATTTCAGGAGGCGTCGACCTAAAAATTGAAGAGAATCGGAAATTCTTCGTCGATCACAACATTCGCTCCAACCGCTCGGACCTGGCATTTGATCTGGGTGCCGGTTGCGGATTTCAATCCATCCCGCTGGCTGAACTGGGTTTTCGCGTCGTGGCCATGGATCTGAGCGCCAAAATGCTCGTGCAATTAAAGGAAAATGCAAAAAAACTGCCGATCAAAACAATCCGTGATGATTTATCCAATTTTACCAATTATGAATGCGGCAACATCAAGCTGGTGCTGTGCATGGGAGATACGCTGACCCATCTGGAATCTTTACAAAAGGTCCAGGAGCTTTTGGATAAAGTATATTCTGCTCTAAAGGTTGACGGCTGCTTGATTCTCTCTTTTCGGAACTTGACCGTTGAGCTGTCTGGGCTGGACCGATTTATACCCGTCAAAAGCAATGCCCGAACGATTTTCACCTGTTTTCTCGAATATGAAGAAGACACCGTAAAGGTACACGACATCATTTATGAAAAAAAGGACAACAAATGGGCAATGAAAAAAAGCTTTTTTAAAAAACTGCGCATTTCACCGGATTGGACCCGAAATTTTCTGCATTCCATCGGTTTTACAATTGAATTTGATAACGAAGAAGATGGGATGTACTTTATCATCGCCCGCAAAGTGTAAACTCGGTTTTTATAGGATGGCACCGAGCAAAATCGTATGAAGACAATCGACATTTTTCATTGATTTTTGCTATTAAATCGAATAGACAACTACCCTATGGGCTGTAGATATTTATAGCTGTTTTTAAATGATTTTTCTAAATACGGGTAGTAAAAACCCTTATCCCATGCCAATAATCGAAATCATCCTGTAAGGTCTTCGCACATTTTCTGACTGATAAAAAAGCCGGCCGAATTCAAGCGAAACCAATCGTGCCACGCGCACGAATCCTTTTATTATGGCTATTTAGAGAAACACCTGAAAAGTCTGATTCATTCTACCCCCCCGCTCAGCGATGATGGACATTCTTCAATACATTTGGCTTTTTATCTATCTTTCAGCCCTGATGGCACTGTTTACTTACGGCATGAATTGCTGGTTTCTCATGTTAATTTACCGCCTCACTT
>JASFTL010000016.1:0-18739 GCA_050053555.1 Desulfobacterales bacterium | reverse complement strand
AGAAACCTTGAATCTATGCACTGAAATGGATAAGGCTTCCATTGATTACAGCATCGATCCCATTCAACAGGATGATTTGCTCAATTTGCAGTACACCTCCGGGACCACCGGTTTCCCCAAAGCATGCATGCTGACCCACAAATATTGGCTGCAGCTCGGACAGGATATGTGCAACTATGCCCGAGTTACGCCAGAAGATGTGGATCTTACCGCCCAGCCTTTTTACTACATGGATCCGCAGTGGAACGTGGTGCTGTGCATGATAGCAGGCATCCCGTTGGTGATCCTGCCACGGTTTTCCGCATCGACCTTTTGGAAATCCGTTCAGGAAAACCAGGTGACCTTTTTCTACCTGATCGCCACGATGCCGGTCTATTTGCTCAAACAGCCGCAAAACCCAGCAGTTGAGAAAAAACACAACGTGCGTCTGGTGATGTGCTCGGGCATTGTGCCGCAACTGCACGAAACCTTTGAAAAACGCTGGGGTGCTCCTTGGCGGGAGGTGTATGGCTCCACCGAGTCGGGAGGCGATCTGGGCGTGCCCCTTGAAGACGCCGATTCGGTGGGCACCGGAACGGCTGGAATTCCTTTTGCGGGCAAAGCCTTTAAGATTTTGGATGAAGCCGGAAATGAAGTTCCGGCGGGGGAGCAGGGCGAACTCGTCATCCGCGGTGAGCCCCGCATGCTGGGCTATTACAATAATCCCAAAGCCTCAGCAGAAAAAATCCGTAACGGATGGCTGTACACCGGTGACCTGTTCACAGAAGATGAAAAAGGCTACTATTACATCGTCGGCCGGCTCAAAGACATGGTCCGCCGCAGCGGCGAAAACATTTCAGCATTCGAGGTGGAAGGGGTGCTTTGCGAGCACCCGGCTGTCCGTGCCGCTGCCGTGGTGCCTGTCCCGGATGAACTCCGCGGCGAAGAAGTCAAAGCCTTCATCCAGCTGCGACCGGGCGAAACAGCCGATCCGCAGGAAATCGTTGATTTTGCCGGCACCAAACTCGCTGCTTTTAAAGTGCCTCGGTTTATTGAGTTTGTGAACCGTTTCAACATGACCCCCTCTGAGCGCATCATAAAACGTGAATTGTTGAAAAACAGGAAAGATCAAATTCAAGGTGCCTATGATGCGACCAAAAAAAAATGGAGATAGGATGAAATATAAAGATATTCTTTATGAAAAACGCGGTCGCATTGCCATCGCGACGTTCAACCGTCCCGATGCCTTAAATGCCTTTCGCAATGGTATGCTTCGCGAGTTTCAACATATTCTTGAAGACGTCCGCCAGGATAACAACCTGCATGTCCTGATACTCACGGGAAAGGGCCGGGCTTTTTCAGCCGGCCGAGATCTGAAAGATCTTGCTTTTTTATATGAAGCAGAATCTTCAAGTGACCAACTTCGTCAGGAAGTCCAACTACTGGCACGCATCACAAAACAGCTTAGCCAAATTCCCAAAGTCGTCATTGCGGCCATCAATGGTGTGGCAGTGGGTATTGGCGTCGAGTTTGCGTTGGCCTGCGATATCCGGATGGCTTCAGATCAAGCGTCTTTTGGATTTCCCGAAGTCAGAAGGGCTCTGTTTATGACCAACGGCGTTATGTACTTTCTTCCCAAACTGGTCGGCATGGGGCGGGCCAAAGACTGGCTTTTAACGGGTGAAATCATCTCTGCGCAGGAAGCTCTGGAGGCCGGCCTGGTCACGGGTGTGTCGCCGCTTAATGAATTAATGAAATCTGCTGTAGATAAATCCAATAAAATTGCTGCGAACGCCCCCCTTTCCATTCGCCTCACCAAGGAAGCCTTTCGACAAACCAACGAAATGGATCTCGAGTCGGTCCTGAAGCTCGAAGAAAACAGTGTCATCGCCTGTCATGCAAGCGAGGACTTTTTAGAGGGCGCACGTGCCTTTATCGAGAAACGAGAACCGGTTTATAAGGGGAAATAACGGATGACTTTCGATTGAATATTCAATTTTGGTGATCGATCGTCCGTTTTCAGGTACAAAACAACAAGAGGGGTCCGCGTTTGGCGGACCCCTCTCGGCGTTATCGCTTATTTGGACGCTTGTCTGTGATTAAGGTGTTTCGGTCCTTAACGTCACGAGCTTCCCGCCGCGGTACTCCCAGATCTCAATGGGTGTGACGACATCACCATGTTTGTCGAAATCCACTGATCCGGCCGCACCTTCATAGTTAATATCCTTGCCCGCTTTTAGCAAACCAAATGCTTTTTCGAACTCACCTGGAATGACAACTTCCCCGGGAGGATTGGCAACGGCCCGCATATGATCCCTGATATTGGCAGCGGTCAACGGAAGTCCTTTGACTTTGGCCGCGTAAGCCGCCAGTCCGATGACGGAAGCCCCGTCATATGCATTGGTGATAAACGGTTTGGGTGGCAGCTTTCCATATTCGGCTTTATAATACTCATTGAATTTATTGAATGCTTCACCACCGACCGTGCCGGGCGCCGTACCCTTCTGGCCCTCAACACGTTTGGCTCCCAGGGCTTTGATGATATCCTCTGATTTGGTGCCGTCACAGAACAGGAATCTTCCGTACTTGTAAAACTCGAGCGCTTCTTTCAGATAAACCTTGGCATGCTCCGGGTAACTGTAAGCAAGCAGCCGATCCGGATTCCCCGCCAGGGCCTTTTTCAGCTCCGCGGTATAGGATTCACTCGCTTTTTCGTCATGCGGTACCATGGCAAGGACCTTGCCGCCGTATTTTGCAAAGGATTCTTTAAACACTTCCGCCAGTCCCTGGCCATAGGCATTGTTCACGTACAGAATCGAAACGGTTTTGTTATAACTGGCGGCCAGTTTACCGGCCACGACACCTTGCAGCGCGTCTGAGGGGCAGGTTCGGAAGAGGAAGTCTTTGCCTTCATCTGCCGGCAAGACGGTCATCAAGGGGTTTGTGGAAGCCGGTGAAATCAGGATCACATTGTTGGGAATGGTCACAGATTCGGCCACAGCCAGGGTCACCCCGCTTGAGAGCGCACCGACGATGGCCACGACATTGTTGACGTTAACCAGTTTCTTGGCCGCATTGGTCGCCGGCGCCGGGTTTGTCTCGCTATCCTCATGGAAAAACTCGATTTCAAAACCGGCAGCTGCCATTTGCTTGCCCGCCAGGACGGCGCCATCTTTAATGGGCGGTCCATATTCCTTCAATGGGCCGGTTTGGGCCATAAGGGTTCCGACCTTAATGTCCGCAGCAGGCACGGCGGAAATAAAGGCGAACATCAGGATCATAACGCTGGCTAAAATAACAAATTTTTTCATACGTACCTCCTTTATTTAATTGGGGACTCTGTTTAAGTTCCCCGCTTCAAGGGTGGTTGAACTCACCACCTCGGTCTTAAAAATCAAAACAGAGCCCGCCGATGGAAATGAATGTAAAAAAAGAGTAGAATGCCTCACACACTTAAATCCCGCAACCATATCCGGGGCTTAAAAAAGCATCGCAACACATCTGACAGCGCATTAAAATTGAGCAATAATGGATGCTTTAAAATGCGAATCGACGTCAGATACTAGATGAAAATCAGATTCGATACTTATAGGAAAAAGCATAGGCCCTGTCAAGTCCATCCTGATAAAAAGGCTTCTGACTTGACTTCCGTAAGGCATTTTTCTACGGTGAAATATCATCACTTTCAACCTCAAAATGAAAAGGGAGGAATGCATTATGGCAAAAGCGATCAGAATATATGAAACCGGCGGAACCGATGTCATGCGCTGGGAGGATTTTGATCCCGGTCAGCCGGCAGCCGGAGAAGTACTGATCCGGCATGAAGCCGTGGGGCTCAATTTTATCGATGTCTATCACCGGACGGGCCTTTATCCCTTACCATCCCTGCCGGCCACCCCGGGAATGGAAGGAGCCGGTATCGTTGAGAGCGTCGGTGAAGGTGTCACGGAAGTCGCCGCCGGAGATCGCGTGGCATATGCAGGCTTGCCGCCCGGTGCATATGCTGAAGTTCGACTGATTCCCGCCCATCGCCTGGTCAAGCTTCCGGATGCGATCTCCACACAACAGGGTGCGGCCATGATGTTGCAGGGAATGACCGCACGCTATTTGCTACATGGCTGCTATGCGGTTAAAGCCGGTGATCGCATTTTAATCCATGCCGCCGCCGGCGGGGTCGGGTTAATTGCCTGCCAATGGGCCAACCATTTAGGGGCGACCGTCATCGGAACGGCGGGTTCTGCGGAAAAGGCGGAGCTGGCACTGGCCCATGGCTGCCACCATGCGATTCTTTATAACAAAGAGGATTTTGCCGAGCGCACCCGCGAAATCACGGATGGCAAAGGAGTGGATGTGGTTTATGATTCAGTCGGCCAGGCCACATTCATGAAATCTCTGGATTGCCTGCGGCCGATGGGCATGATGGTCACCTTTGGCCAGGCCTCGGGCTCAGTCCCCCCGTTTGACCCCGGGCTTCTGTCCGCCAAAGGCTCTTTGTTTTTAACCCGGCCAACGTTGATGACCTATACCGCCGAACGCGATGCCTTGCTGGCGCATGCCCGGGATTTGTTTGAGGTCGTCCAGAGCGGTGCGGTCCGAATCGAAGTCCAGCAGACCTATCCGCTGTCGGAGGCAGCCCGCGCCCATCAGGATCTGGAAGCCCGCAAAACAACAGGCTCCACCGTTTTATTGCCTTGAACAGAAAGAATAGCCTTAAAAAACTAAATGCGGTTCAGCCGCCCTGACGCTTGACAGACGCTTGATTTTCTGGCAGATTAGCTCTTTCGAAAATTTTTGGATATTAAGGATTTGTATCATATTTTTTGTTTAAAAATTAAAGGGTAAGTAAATAATTCATTTTTGTGCACGCAAAAATGAGATGGAGGAATTTAATATATGGCTGAAGAGGCAATCAAACTTGGCGGAAAGAAAAAGAGCAAGTTCATCGACCAGGTCAAAGAGATTCTGCCGGAAGGCGGAAATCTCAATTTGTGTCTGACCTGCGGTGCCTGCTCTTCCGGATGCCCGGCCACGGGCCTGGAGGACATGGACCCCAGGAAATTTTTGCGCATGGCCGCGCTGGGAATGGATGAGGAAATCTTAAGCTCCGAATGGGCCTGGTGTTGCACCCTTTGCATGCGGTGCATCTATGTCTGCCCCATGAAAATCGACATCCCGCAGCTGGTGTTCAACGTCAGAAAAAGCCGGCCCCGGGAAGAACGGCCCAAAGGCATTTTAGGTTCCTGCGATATGGCCCTTCGTAACGACACCTGCAGCGCCATGGGGGCCACCGAGGAGGATTTTCAGTTTGTGGTCGAAGATGTGCTGGAAGAGATTCAGCAGACCCAGGAAGGGTTTGAAGACCTGAAAGCACCGGTTAATAAAAAAGGCGCCTACTATTTCTTAAATCAGAATTCCCGCGAACCGGTAACCGAGCCCGACGAGATGGTGCCGCTGTGGAAAATCCTGCACATCGCTGGTGCGGATTGGACCTACGGCACCAAAGGCTGGGCTGCCGAAAACTACTGTATGTTTATGGCGGACCTTGAAAACTGGGAAAAAATCGTACGTACCAAGGCCAAAGCCGTCGACGATCTGGGCTGCAAGGTATGGCTCAATACGGAGTGAGGGCATGAACTGTTCGCAGTCCGGGTCGGACTGCAAAAATTCAACATCGAGCATAAGTTTAAAATCGAAAGCATCATTACACTTTATGCGAAATGGATCCGAGAGGGCAAACTCAAGGTCAGCTCCGAGTGGAATAAAGACCGCAAGATCAAGTTTACCTGCCAGGATCCATGCCAGCTGGTTCGCAAATCACTGGGCGACCCTGTTGCCGAAGATATGCGTTATGTGGTCAAGGCGGTGGTGGGTGAAGAAAATTTTATCGACATGACGCCCAACCGGTCCAACAACTATTGCTGCGGGGGGGGCGGAGGCTTTCTGCAAAATGGACTGCCCGACCAGCGCCGTGCCTTCGGCAAAATAAAATTCGACCAGATTATGGCCACCGGCGCCCCATACTGCATTACGCCGTGTCACAACTGCCACTCCCAGATTCATGACCTAAGCGAACACTTTGAGGGTGGCTATCATTCCGTGCATTTGTGGACGTTGATCTGTCTGTCCATGGGCATTCTGGGGGAAAATGAGCGCGAATACTTGGGACCGGACCTGGCAGATGTGGATGTGCTGCCGTCCAAGGAGTTGGAGGAATAAGCACAGCGCTTTCAAGCAAATTATCAACCAACAAAAACCCGGCCATTGTGAAAAGGCCGGGTTTTTTAATCTTTTATTTTGAACCGCAGAACAAAGAATTTCGAATATCGAGGTAGAAAAATCAGGCTTTTAGTTCTATTAACTTCTGCGGTTGGAATTTCCTTGTTCGATATTCGATATTCAAAAAAGCATTTTCACCTTACGCCGAGCTGATTTATGCCGCTTTTGAGACCTTCACCGCACAGACTTTGTATTCGGGAATCCCCGAAATCGGATCCAGGGCGGCATTGGTCAGCCGATTGGCCGCTGCAGCTGCATAATGAAAGGGGATAAATACAGTACCGTCCACTGCTTTACGTGATATTTTGATGCGCGCCTGTATGTGGCCTCTGCGGGAAGCGATATTGACCAACGCTCCCTCCTCCAGTTCAAATTTACGGGCATCCAGCGGCGATATTTCAACAAATGCCTCCGGTGCAATTTCATTCAGTCCGTCGGTTCGCATGGACATGGTGCCGGTATGGTACTGGTAAAGCAATCGTCCTGTGGTTAGATACAGTGGATACTCATCGTCGATCATCTCAGCCGGCTCAATGTAATCAATGGCGTGGAAGAGCCCTTTGCCGCGGGTAAACTGTTCGCGATGCAAAATCGGAGTCCCGGGGTGCTCGGCTGTCGGACAGGGCCAGTGAAGGCCTTCATGTTCGATGCGATCATAACTGATGCCGGCATAAGACGGCGTCACTTCGGATATTTCCTCCATTATTTGCCGGCTGCTTTCGTAAGCCATGGAATAGCCCATTCGCGTGGCGATTTCACAAATAATTTTCCAATCATCCCGTGATTGACCTGGAGGATCAACAGCCTTGCGAATTCGCTGCACGCGGCGTTCGGTGTTTACGAAAGTGCCGTCTTTTTCTGCATAACAGGACGTGGGCAAGACGACATCGGCCAGCTTCGCCGTTTCCGTTAGAAAGATGTCCTGCACGATCAGAAAATCCAGATGATTCAGACTTTTTTCGGCATGATTGACATCCGGATCGGATACCAGCGGATTTTCACCAATGATGTAAAGCGCTTTGAGGGTGCCTTCAAGGGCAGCTGGTATCATCTGGGTCGCCTTCATGCCGGGCTGGTCGGTAAGTTCGGCCACATTCCACGCATCTGCCATGCGCTGACGCGCATCCGGATCGATGACTTTCTGATAACCGGAATACACATCCGGAAGTCCGCCCATGTCACATGCCCCCTGGACGTTGTTTTGACCGCGCAACGGATTGACACCGCCACCTTCAATGCCCATGTTGCCGCACAGCATCGCCAGGTTGGCCAGTGATTTGACATTATCGGTTCCGGTGGTGTGCTGGGTAATTCCCATGCAATATAAAATGCAGCCGTGCTGAGCGTTCGCATAAAGCCGCGCCGCATCAATGATTTCCGGTGCCGGAATACCGGTAATTTGCTCTACATAATCTGGTGTATATTTTTCGACGGTTTCTTGCAGTTCGTCGAAACCCTCGGTACGGTTTTCAATAAATTGTTTGGCATGCAGACCTTCTTTTAGGATCACATGCATTAACCCGTTGATCCAGGCCACATCAGTACCCAGATTCTGGCGCAACCATTTATCTGCATATCGAGTAATTCTGATTCGCCGCGGATCGACGACGATGAGTTTTGCCCCTTTAATGGTTACCGCTCGTTTGACTACACTGGATAACACCGGATGGTTTTCAGTCGTGTTGGATCCGGTGATTAAAATCACATCCGCCTGTTCGATATCGGCAACGGTATTGGTCATAGCGCCACTTCCGAATGCTGCGGCCAGACCGGCCACGGTGGAGGAATGTCAGAGACGCGCGCAATGATCGACATTGTTGGTTTCAAGAACCGCGCGCACAAACTTCTGTGCAATGTAGTTTTCTTCATTGCTAATTCGTGCCGATGTCAACATTCCAATGCTTTCGGAGCCGTGCTCGGATTTGATATCACCCAGCTTGCGGGCCACCAGATCCAAAGCTTCATCCCAGGTCGCCTCACGCAGTGATCCGTTCTCCTTAATCAAAGGTGTTTTCAGACGCTCGGGTGAATGGATAAAGTTAAATCCGAATCGGCCCTTAACGCAAAGGCTGCCGAAATTCGGTGCAACGTCTTCCACCCCGGACACTTTCACCACCTGGTTATCCTTGACATGCAAATAAAGCTGGCACCCGACCCCGCAATAACTGCAGGTGGTTTTCACCTTGCGCGTTTCCCAGGGTCGGGCCTCGTAGCGGGCATCTTTTTCAACCAGAGCGCCCACCGGACATGCCTGCACACATTCTCCGCAAAAGACACAATCCGAGTCGATGTAGGGCCGATCACCGGCGGCGATAATTTTGGTGGCAGTCCCGCGATAACCGAAATGAATAGCCTGGTTGACCTGGACTTCGTTGCAGGCCTGTACGCATCGGCCGCACTGAATACAGCGGGAAAAATCACGCAAAATAAACGGATTGGCCGTTTCCATCGGATAGGCGGTTTCAGTGGCTTGAAATCGATCACCGGTAACCTGATAGCGAAACGCTAAATCCTGCAGATGGCAGTCGCCCCAGACCGGACACAATTCTGTGCCTTCTTCGGCCTGTTGTACTTTGAGTTGAAATTCAGTCCAGTTATCGGCAGCGCTTCCGCAAACCGCACAGTTGTGACTTCCTGAAGATAACAGCAACTGAAGGACCATGCGGCGGGCCTCAACGACTTTTGACGTTTCGGTCTGGACAATCATGTTGGCAGCAGCCGGTGCCGCACAGGAGGCCACCAGGCTGCGCGCGCCTTTGACCTCGACCACGCACATACGGCACGCGCCGGTGGGGGTCGCTCTTTTCAGGTGACAGAGGGTTGGAATATCAATGCTGTTTCGATGCGCAACCTCAAGAATAGTTTCCCCGGGCGCAAAGGAAAATTGATTGCCGTTGATGACAATGTTATTTTCGGAAGCCATATGTCTAATTACACTCCTTTTTCCGAGCAGGTTGGTCGACAGTGCGGACCGTACCTGTTTGATAAATCCGATTCGAATCAACCTTTTTACATAAATTCAGCGGCCTTGTCAATGTACCGGCGGGATTAAGCGGGCTTCTTGTGTACCTTCCATAAAAAGTAAAAATACACCCCGCAGATGCTGCCGATCATATTGGCGACACCATCCATCAGATCGGCCTCTCGGAAGGGCACAAAATACTGGTGAATTTCATCACTAACACCGTACAGTGTTGCTGAGCCGATGCTGATTAAAATTAACAGGTTTTTGCTGTCTTTCAGCGGCAGGGTCAGATAGGCTCTGAAAAAAAGGACGCCCAGGAGGCCGTAAGCCACGAAGTGCAGGATTTTATCCAGAAATTGCACATCCGGAAGACGTTCAGGGCTGGACCGGCCGGATTGGATGTAAATGGCCAAACAGTAAATAATCAGTGGCAGCCAGCAGATGAGAAACTTTCTGAGTTTTGATCGACCCGTGTCCGGCATATCTTCACAGGTGTAAAAGCTAAAGCGAAGGGGTGAAAAGTTCATTCATCACGAAAGCACGAAAGGACGAAAACACGAGAAAAATAAATAAAATTTTCGTGCTTTTTTAAATTTCGTGTTTTCGTGATTAAATTTCTTCTTGTTTAAAAGTAAATGCCGATTTTAAAATACCTGTAAAATCAAAATTTGGTCGTGGGTCGGCGTTGGCCGAATGAAACCTCGCAAGGTGCATTTTTGGTTACATGCTTTTTCAACCGTTTGCACCACAGGGATTGAAATGTATGGCAGCTGCCATCCAACGCTTCGAGTTTCGCAGCCTCTGCCCACTTGCAGCGTAAATCACACCACTGAATCTTATGCGTTGTCACCCCGGCATTTTGAGCCATGATGTCATTTCCTTGTAATATTGCTATTCGTCTCTTTCTGGTGCGGTTTCCGGATAAGTATATGATTTTATTTTTTATTGGACAGGATTAACAGGATTTACTGGATATTTTTTTTGGCTTTCCGGATGAAAGCCAAAAATTTCAATCGCCTGCGGCGAATTAAAAAATAGTTGCTATTAAAATAAAGTTTATAAAGCAATTTGACCAACCGATGCTAAAATTGACGAAATTTTTCTCCGCCCATAGGGCGGATTGTGTTTCGCCACTTTCTTATGGAAAGTGGCGAAGAAAATTAATCCAAATAATCCTGTTAATCCTGTCTAAAGTATACATTAGATTGTTTCTAATCCTTAAAAAGGTCCAACGCCAGCTCCCGCCTGCCAATATGTTCCCTTATCGTATTCAAAAACATTTCATGAGATACACCGTACTTGACATGGCCATCTAGGGTTCTCACCGCAAGTGTGCCGGCCTCCTTTTCTTTACTCCCGATGGTAAGAATAAGTGGGATTTGATTTAATTGGGCTTCGCGAACTTTCTTGTTCAGGCTTTCAGCGCGGTCGTCAACTTCCACCCGCAGCTCGGCTTTTTCAAGCTCGGACTTCACCTCATTGGCATAAGGTATCAGGTCATCGTTAATCGGCAGAACCGCTGCCTGAACCGGTGACAGCCATAAAGGGAATTTGCCGGCAAAGTGTTCGATTAAAATCCCCAGGAAGCGCTCAATGGAACCAAAAATAGTACGGTGAATCATCAGCGGCCGATGGCGCTCGTTGTCCTTGCCGATAAAAGTCAGATTAAATCGCTCCGGCAACGCCATATCCAACTGGATCGTTCCGCACTGCCACGTCCGACCGAGCGCGTCTTTAATATGTAAATCAATTTTAGGGCCGTAAAAAGCCCCATCACCCGCGTTCAACGTATATTCCTGACCATAGGCTTTGAGACCTGTTTCTAAGCCGTGGGTGGCGTGTTCCCATTGTTCATCGGTGCCAATAGATTTTTCAGGGCGGGTCGACAATTCCAGATGAAATCCCAAACCAAAGGTACTGTACATCCGCTCTGATAGGCGCAACACACCCAGAATTTCTGCCTCAATTTGCTCCGGCATCATATAAAGATGCGCGTCGTCCTGGTGAAAGGCTCTGACCCGAAAAAGACCCGACAGTACCCCGCTGAGCTCGTGCCGATGAACCAGGCCGACCTCTGCGGCCCGCAGCGGCAGATCTTTGTAAGAATGGGGTTTGCGGCCGTAGATGAGCATCCCGCCAGGACAATTCATCGGTTTGATGGCATAATCATTCTCGTCAATGGTCGACGTATACATGTTTTCGCGGTAGTTTTCCCAGTGGCCGCTTTTTTCCCACAATGCCCGGTTGAGCATAATCGGCGTTTTGGTTTCCACATAGCCGGCAGCGCGATGCTCGGCCCGCCAGTAATCCAGCAAGGTATTCCAAACCACCATTCCTTTGGGATGAAAAAAGGGCATCCCCGGTGCTTCTTCATGAAAACTGAACAGATCCAGCGCCTGTCCGATTTTGCGGTGATTCCTTTTTTTGGCCTCTTCCAAAAATTTCAGGTGAGCATTGAGCTCTTTTTTTGAGAAAAAAGCCGTCCCGTAAATTCGCTGTAACTGCGCTTTGGCCGGATCGGCGCGCCAGTAAGCACCTGATACTTTTGTCAGCTTGATGGCCTTCACATAACCGGTATGCGGCACATGCGGGCCGCGGCACAAATCGGTAAATTCACCCTGCTGGTAAAACGATATGGTGCCGTCTCCCATTTCTGAAATCATTTCCTGTTTGTAGGGCTCATCTTTGTAAAACTTCAGCGCCTCGGCTTTAGAAACCTCTTTGCGGTAAATGGGTAGTTTGGCTTTAACAATTTTCTTTATTTCAGCTTCAATTTTGGGAAAATCATCCTCTGAAACCGGTTCCATATCGATGTCGTAATAAAAGCCGTCCTCAATGGCCGGACCGATGGTCAGTTTGGCATCTTTAAAAAGCCGCAAAACAGCCTGGGCCATCACATGGGCAGCACTGTGACGCAAAACATGCAGCGCCTCGGGATCCTTCTGGGTAATCAAACGAACCCTGGCGTCTTCGTAGATCGATGTATTTAAATCAACCAGCTCTTCATTTAACTCCATGGCCACGCAATTGCGCGCAAAGTCGGTTGAAATGCTTTCAGCGAGCTCTAAGCCGGTCGGGGCATTTTCAAAAGCCTTTAAGTTACCGTCAGGAAGTGTTATATTTACCATTATCTTCGCACCTTGATAAGTTTTGAATAATTGGTAAAATAGTTAAAATTCGTACATCATTTGAAATGATCAATTCATATTGTATTAAAATTGCAGAATATCAAACTTATAGGGCTAAGCAAAGGCTAAAGCCTAAATTGGAAAATAAAATTAAACTCTTAAAAGTAAAGTGCCAATAAATGCAGCAACACTTAGCTGATTTTAAATAAGATTTTCACACTTAGGCGAAACATCCAGATGGGTCAAGAAAAAAAATGCCGACACCTCAGGCGCATAGTCATCATATAATCACTTCCCAGTCCGAACTACAAAAATTTGCTAGCCGGCTGAAAAAGCAACCCATCATCGGTGTCGACCTGGAAGCAGACTCCATGTACCATTTTAAAGAAAAGGTTTGTCTGATTCAAATCGCCACTTCAAACACCACAGCCGTCATCGATCCTCTGCAGATTAAAAATTTGTCAGCACTGAAGCCCGTTTTCAGGCGCGGTGATATACAAAAAGTTTTTCATGGGGCGGATTATGATGTCCGTTCTCTCTACAGGGATTTCAAGATTACCATTAACAATCTTTTTGACACCGAGCTGGCCTGCCGTTTTCTGGGTTTCAGAGAAAGCGGGTTGGATGCAGTGCTTACAAAAAGATATAATGTTCGCCTTGATAAGAAGTACCAGCGCAAAGACTGGTCAAAGCGTCCACTGCCGGAAGATATGATTGCCTACGCCGCTGCAGATGTTCACTATTTGATCCCGCTGGCAAAAAGCCTTCAGCACGAGCTGAAAAATAAAGGCCGCCTTTCCTGGGTTCAGGAAGAATGCACCTATTTAAGCAGAGTCAGACCGGCAACTAACGACTCGGGTCCCTTATTTTTAGGATTTAAAGGTGCGGGCAAATTGGGTCCCAGGGGTCTCGCCGTCCTGGAAGAACTGCTGCACTTTCGCAAAAAAATTGCGCAACAACAAGATCGGCCCCTTTTCAGAATAATGGGAAACAAGTCCATCATGGCATTGGCTGAAGAGCGGCCCCAGAGCATAAAAAAACTGGTGAAGACGGAAATATTGGGCTCGAAACAGATCGACCGTTATGGCGAAGATATTATCTCAGCTGTGAAAAGGGCCCTGCGAATGCCCGCCAGCGACTTGCCGAAATATCCTCGCAAAACCGCACCGAAGGTTCCCGCCCTTGTTGCTAAACGGGTCAAAGAACTGAGACGCTGGCGGGATCAGTTGGCGCGTAAACTGCAGATCGATCCGGCGATCGTTTGTACCAAAGCCCTGATCAGCGCGATCGCGGTGAAGCGACCTGCCAATGTCAGCAGTCTTTCAACGGTTAAAGAGCTAAAGACCTGGCAGGTTACCAGATTTGGCAGAGACATCATCGATATTTTAAATAAAGTCCGCTGAGCCACCGACCACCCGCAGGGCGGTTGGCTTGGATTTTTCCGCAACGGCGGAAAAATCCAAAGGCACGGCACTGCCTTAATCGGTGCGGGTGAAACCGGGTGCTTTGCACCCGGTTTGAAAACATCCAATTCAACCTGAATTTGACCGAGTTCTCACCGAAATTTTTTTAAGGCAAAACAACACTGATGGATTGATCCCACGGCTACCCGCTAACCCCGCCTCCGGTTGGTTTGAAAATGGAAGGTAAAATTACAGTTAAATCCGGTCCGTGCCGGCTGGAAGGATACTGGCGGCCCGGCACGGCAAATAAGGGCGTGGTGATCACGCATCCGCATCCCCTGTACGGCGGAACGATGCGTAATCCGGTTGTTGAAACCGTTCAAAGCGCTTATGCGCAACACGGTTATACAACACTGCGGTTCAATTTCAGAGGCGTCGGCAGCAGCCAGGGAGACTTCGATAACGGTGTGGGGGAACAAGACGATGTGCGCGCTGCCATTGCGTACCTTAAGCATCGGGATGTGGAAGCAGTAGGCCTGGCCGGTTATTCTTTCGGGGCCTGGGTCAACGCAGGGGTTGCCGCCGATAAGCACACAGCGATCATGTCAATGACGATGGTATCACCACCGGTCGGGTTCATCGAATTTGAAAACGTCAAGGCAATGAGTTGCCTGAATCTAATCGTAACCGGCAGCCGTGATGATATCGCACCTGCTAATCGCATCCGTGAATTATTGCCGAACTGGAACCCGAAGGCGCAATTTGAGGTCATTGACGGCTGTGATCATTTTTACGTGGGTTATCTGGACAAACTGCGGTCAATTCTAACGTCATTTCTGAAAACCCAAAAACCATTAGCCAATGAAAAGCGGCAAGTCTAGCAGAGCGGCCGATCAAAATCTAATCCCCAATACCGAAAACCCAATATCCAGCTTAACCTTCAAAATACCGCATCACCACTTTTTTTCTCCCCGTTAGGCCCTGGTATTCTTCATCCGGGTATCCCAATGCAATAACGGCATAAACCGTTTCCTCAGCCGGAATTTTTAAAAACTGTTTGATGGAGGGGTCATTGCGCAAGGCTTCAACAGCAAAGCCGATCAAACAGCTCCCCAGTCCCATACTGTGAGCGCCCAGTAGTATATTTTGAGTCGCCAGCATCGCATCTTCCATCGGGCAGCTGCCGCCGGGCTTGGAGGCAACAACGATAACCGCAGCAGCCCCGTGGAAAAGGCGGTCGCGTCCGTATTGTTCAAATTCTGCCAGCGCTTCTTCGACCGATTGATAGTAGTCCCGATAATAATTATCCAATGCAGGCTTACCGATCATTTTCAGCGCCTTGCGCATCAATCTTTTTTGAGCCAGGCGGTTTAAATTCTTAAAAAATGAACCGATACGCTGCCCGAATTCATTGACCGCCGCATGGTCCGGAAAAACCGTAAAGGTCCAGTTCTGACAGTTGGTCCCGGATGGAGCCAGCGTTCCAATTTTCACCAGGTCTTCAAGCACGGATCTATCGACGGTTTGTTGGATATAGTTGCGGCACGATCGCCGTGATGCCATTAACTGTACCAGTCGGGAGGTATCAAACTCCCCATGCGGCAACCAGTGATTTTTCAGGTCAAAATTGTTAAAGGAAAGGCTTTGGCTGTCGACCGCCTCTACTTTGACAGCATCAACCGGACAAACGGCAGCACAGTGTCCACACTGCAATGAACGATCGCCGCTGACGACAGCCTTAGCGCCTTGCATGCTGATGGTTTCGTTGGGGCAAACTTTTACGCATAACTCGCATCCAATGCATTTCTCCTGATCAATAATGGTCGTAACCTGTCTGTCAATCATTGCCACCTCTGTAGATATATAAATTTACCAAATAAGCTTGTCTATTTGGCTCCTTAAGCCGATTGGCTGGTTAAAATTTGAAAAATGCCTAAATTTATTAAAAAACAGATCGAAATGGTCTCCAAACCTTCAATCATGTTCGATAGCCCCCGCAAAATGCGCGATTTCGCGTCTTGATTTTATAACTTGATGTGCTCAAAAGGCGCGAGGAGCAGAAAACTGCGCTGCGTACATATAGTACGTAAGCAGCTTTCTGCGACGAGCAACACCGCTATCGGCCGAGAGATGAGAGTTTAAAAGCCACTTCGAATGAGTTCTGATTGAAGTTGTCTGGCCATAAGCCGCTCATATAGATTCGGAGCAAACCGAGACAACCAATAGGTTAGTCTGCCGATCGGGGATAACACAACCAGAGGCTTCTTCTTTTGCATTCCTTTGCACACTGCATCAGCCACACGATGGGGTTCATCCTGTTTGCCGACGGTTGACTGCGGATGAGTCGTGATGCGACCATCTCCGTCAAGGGCCCGGGTCTGTAAATTGGTCCTTACAAATCCGGGACAGACAATCATGATATGAACGCCGCTGCCGATCAATTCAGCTCTCAAGGAAGTAAACAGGCCGTGCAGGGCATGTTTGCTCGCACAATATCCGGTCCTGCCAACCAGAGGAGCCACTCCTGCCACACTTTCAATGATAACGATCGATCCCTTACGTTCGACAAGGCTGGCAATTGCGTACTTGGTACAATAAAGGGATCCAAAAAAATTGACGTCCATGACGCGACGGTAGACGCCTATCTGGGTATCGACAAAAGCACTTCGCTGGGTGATGCCAGCATTGTTCACCAAAATATCGATCGCACCGTAGTGCTCGACAATTGCATTGACCGCTGCTTCACAATCAGCCTCACGGGCAACGTCACAGCAAATGCCGATGGCATCCACGCCACGGGCAACCATACCAGTTGCAGCCGCTTTGCAGGCGGACTCATCAATGTCCAGTAGCCCGAGTTTCGCACCCCTGGCCGCAAATGCCTGGCTGATGGCCGCACCGATTCCACTGGCCGCTCCGGTGACCATGGCAATCTTGTTTTTTAAATGGTTGGTTGTCATTGATGACTTTCAGTGTTCACGGGATTGAGATTTCCGACTCTGGCTGTAAACCCACGGGTAACGGTTTCCGCGCGAAAATAAGTGCGGCGGTCAGACCGGCGATAATATGCCAGATACCCCACCAGGCCACCAAAATGGCCATTCCACCAAGACCGTCAAAAAAGTTAAATACCAAGACCAACCCCAAACCGGAATTTTGAATGCCGACTTCGATGGACACCGCCCGGCTATCGGGCTCAGACAGTCCGCACAGCCGACCGGACCAATACCCCAGGTTGAGCGCCAGAGCGTTATGAATCAGCACGCCAATAAAAACCAGACCGACATAGTTTAAGAAATTTTGCCAGTTGATCCCCAGGGCGGCTGCAACAATACCGATAAAAAACATCAGTGAAAATATTTTGAACGGTTTTCTAACTTTAGCCGCCAGTGATGGAAACGACCGCGAAATCAAAAGGCCAACACACAGCGGAACCCCCAGAATGATAAAGACGGTAATAAAAACATCCAATGGGCTGAGGCTGACCTTTCTTAAGATGCCAGCGGTTTGGGAATTCAGACTGCCCCACAGCGCAAGATTTAACGGCGTCATCACAATCGCTGCCACAGTGGAGACCGCTGTCATGCTCACCGAGATGGCACAATTGCCGCGTGCCAGATAGGTCATGATGTTGGAGAGGTTTCCGCCCGGGCAGGCAGCCACCAGAATCATGCCGAGTGCAATCGATGGCGGGGGTTTTATGATCAGCGCCAACAGAAACGTAAAAGCCGGCAAAAGGATAAACTGAGCAACCAAACCGATCACCGGTGCTTTGGGCGCAACAAAGACGCGTTTAAAATCGTCCAGTTTCAATTCCAGCGCCACCCCCAACATCATCAGACCGATGGCGGCATTGATAATAAACAGCCCCTGAGGATTAAAATTCAGTCGCGCCTGATCGATCGCCGCCAGATCCATGAACTGCCCTCCTTGGTTTTGCAGGTGCAACGTCCAATTCGACCCCTATTATCAGATCGCCTATTGACCCTGGGCCGTATAGCCGCCCAAATTCGCCAGCGCCACACTTCCCGGACTTACCGTCGTGGGATCTGTCATTACATTGATGCAGGCTGGCATCTCGGCAGCAAATGCTTCCGCCAGGGCGGGTTTGATATCCGCAGGATTTTCTACGTGGATGCCCTTGCCGCCCAGCGCTTCCACCAGTTTGTGATAATCAACTTTTCCAATGTGAGTCCCGTCTTTAATTGCATGGCCCATACGCAACTCCTGGCTGTGCCGGATCATACCCCATCCGAGGTCATTGTTGACGGCCACAACGATGGGTAAGTTTTTGCGAAAGGCAGTCTCAAACTCCATAAAATTAAATCCAACCGATCCATCTCCGATAATTAAACAGACCCGTTGGTCCGGGTATCGCAATTTGGCGGCATTGGCATACGGAATTCCCACTCCCAGACAACCGTACAGACCCGCATCCAGATAATGGCCGGCGCTGCGGACGGTACGCGTAATTCCCATCCAGATCTGGGTATCCCCGCCGTCGGCGATCACAATATCGTCTTCACGGTCCATAAACTGGTTGATTTCATGAGCAAGCCGCAATGGGTGAATGGGAATATTGTCACTTTGCCAATCAGACCTTGCCGGAGCCTTACCTTCTTCATCAGCCTGTTCGAGGGCCGATACCCAGCCTGCAAATCGCTGACGAAGCGACCGGCTCATTTTTTTCTCCCGGATGAGACGGTTGCCGGTTTTCAACATTTCCCTGACGTCACTGACGACCGCAAGATCCACCGACCGGTTGCGACCGATTTCTTCAGGCTCGATGTCCACCTGAATAATTTTTGCTTCTTTATTAAAAAGATCTCCAAACAAATAGTACAGACTCATGCGGGCACCCAGAAACAGCACCAGGTCGGCCCCGGTATTGGCAACCAG
The DNA here is from genome assembly GCA_050053555.1 of Desulfobacterales bacterium. GTDB lineage: Bacteria > Desulfobacterota > Desulfobacteria > Desulfobacterales > JAHEIW01 > JAHEIW01. The sequence goes on along the minus strand of JASFTL010000016.1, from coordinate 89 downwards.
GGCCGCACCGGGCCTGATTGCGAGCGAAGATTCAAAGCATAACGGATGGGTGTCGGCAATCGTTCCCCTTCCGAGTGCAGAGGTAAATA
>JASFTL010000015.1:0-18742 GCA_050053555.1 Desulfobacterales bacterium | reverse complement strand
GTGGCGGCTGGTTCATAAACAAGTAAATCCTCGTTGCGTGCATGCCTGTCTCACACCTCAATGTGAAATCAGGCATGCACCAATTGCCTTCCGGCTGCCGATTGTCTGCGCCGGCTCGAGTTGCCCCACTTATTCATCCAATTTTCTATGCTAAGATCCACAAATGGTCTCCTGCGCTCATTGATTTGCCCCCTTTGCAGAGTTGGAAAAGAAATTTATCATCACACCAATTAAATTTTATGAACGAGCGCTCAGTCACTAAGCGCTCCTTCTTGGAGCCTTCACCAATAAGAAACATTTCAGATCGGCTGTTTGCAAAGGATTTTTTAATTTTTTTAATATAATAAAATCTATAAGTTAAATGGATTTTAAAATCGGTTTAGTGAAAAACTTGACAAGCCAAAAAAAGACATGCTATTTAATTGATTGAGCGCTCGTTCAGATAGCTGGCTAATGTATTGTAATACCTATATACAATATAATATCAAGGGGTTAAAATGGAGGAGCTCAACAGAACCAAAGATATCCCCACCCAGGTCAAAGATCCGGCGCTGGTGGATCGCAGACGACGCCAGATTGCCGATGCGGCCGTACAGCTGTTTATCGCTAAGGGATTCCATAAAACGACGACTCGCCAGATTGCCGGTGCCGCCGGATTTTCCATCGGTTCACTCTATGAATACTTCGCATCCAAAGAGGATATATTGTATATGGTGTGCGAATCCATTCACGCCGAAGTCGAACGGGGCGTGACCATGGCGATGTCCAGAGCCAATGGCGGACAAAGCGCTCTTAGAGAGGTCATTCGGGAATACTTTATGGTTTGCGACCGCATGAGTGATTTTATTTTGCTGATTTACCAGGAAACGCAATCGTTGCCAATCCAATGGCAAAATCGAGTTTTAGAAAACGAACTGCGCATCACCGGCCTGTTCATCGAAGCACTGGCCCGGATCGCCTCAACCGGCGAACTTCCCAATCTCGATGAACGCTCCCTTGAACTCACGGCCCATAATATCGTGGTCCTGGGGCATATGTGGACTTTCCGGCGATGGTTCTTAACCCGGCATTACAGTATCGATGACTATATCGACCTTCAGACCAAACTAATCCTGGGAATGTGTTCCAAAAAAAATGAACAATAACTGGCCCCCAAACGCTGAATGCCAAGATGAAGCTCAACGCAGTTCGCCTCTGGCAAGCGAGGTGCAGAGCGGAATTGCGCCGTAGCCTGCTCCGCCTTCGCTCTGACGAGCTTCGGCGACATTCACCTTGCCTTGAATCCCTGCAGCAGGCTGCAATGTATTCAGGCAAAGGCGAATAATCTTAACGCAATCCGCAAAATGCGATGAGAGGTTTTTTAATTCGACATGTAATCCATGCAGAGGGAATATCGACTATAATCCCCTGCCCGACGCAAGATCACAATCCCGTAAATTCCATAGAACTGACGGGATTGATGCATAAACGAATCAATGTGAGATTCCAATTTGATTTGAAGGAGGCGGCATGAATCCACAAGTTGAAGTGTATCAACCCAAGCATCATGTCAGAGTCGTTACAGCAACGTCTCTTTTTGACGGCCATGATGCTGCCATAAATATCATGCGCCGAATACTCCAGGATACCGGCGTGGAGGTTATTCATTTAGGACATAATCGATCAGTTCAGGAAATTGTGGAAGCCGCTATCGAGGAGGATGTCCAGGGAGTGGCGGTCTCGAGTTATCAGGGCGGACACGTAGAATTTTTTAAATATTTGGTCGATCTTCTAAAAGAAAAAGATGCTTTTCACATTAAGGTCTTCGGCGGCGGTGGTGGTGTGATTGTACCGGATGAAATCAAAAAGCTGGAAGCATACGGTGTTGCCAAGATTTATTCACCCGAAGACGGTGCCCGCCTGGGACTCCAGGGAATGATTAACCACATGGTTGAGAGTATCGATTTTCCGACGGTGACCAGCAACAATTTTGATTTAGACACGCTGAATCCCTCCAACCCCTTTTTGGTGGCCAAACTGATCACCGCTGCCGAACAAGCCAAGGCCCAGGAAAACGGCCACTTCGAGGCCATCAGATCCCAGCTGTTAAAGAAGCTTGAAAACGATAAAGCCCCGGTTATTGGCATCACGGGCACAGGCGGTTCCGGCAAATCGTCTCTGACCGACGAGCTCATATTAAGGATGCTGCATGATCTCAAAGATCTTCATATTGCCATTATCAGCTGTGACCCGTCCCGGCGAAAGACCGGCGGAGCGCTTTTAGGTGATCGGATCCGTATGAACGCGATCAGCAACCCGCGTGTTTATTTACGTTCTCTGGCGACCCGAGGTTCCCGGACAGAATTACCGGCCGTGCTGAAAGAAGCCATCGAGGTGACGCAGGCCGCCGGCTATAACCTGATCATTGCTGAAACAGCCGGTATTGGGCAGGGAGATTCCAGTATTACCGATCTGGTTGACTTATCCATCTATGTGATGACCAGCGAATTCGGTGCCGCTACCCAGCTTGAAAAAATTGATATGCTCGACTTTGCGGACCTGGTGGTCATCAACAAATTTGAAAAGCGCGGTGGCGAGGATGCCGTACGCGATGTTCGCAAGCAGGTCCAACGCAATCAAAAATTATGGGATATGGATTCTAAAGAAATGCCGGTATTTGGAACCATCGCTTCCAAGTTTAATGACGACGGGGTCACATCCTTGTATCATGCGATTCTCGATAAAGTGGCCCAAAAAATCGGTGTTAAATTCAAAGCCGGCTTGCCAAGACCTCAAACCAAGACCTCATCATCCAAAACCATTATCATTCCGCCCGAGCGTACACGCTATCTTTCCGAAATTGCCGATACGGTCAGGAAATACCACGAGCAAACACGTGAACAGGGGCAGAATCTTAGAAAAGTCTGGCACATCAGAGAGACACTGGCAGCAATCAGCGCAAATGATGAAACAGAAGCTCCTCAGGAGCTGCTTTCAAAGCTTAAAAATGAAATTAAAAAAGCCGAAGCCGCCCTTGAAAAAGAGACATTGGATTCCATTGCGGAATGGGAAAACATCAAAAACACCTATAACAAAGATGAACTGGTGTACACAGTTCGGGATCGAGAAATCAGGGTTCCCTTATATACCGAATCCTTGTCGCATGCGCGTATTCCCAAAATTGCCCTTCCCAAGTTTGAAGATCCTGCAGAAATATACCGCTGGATGCGGGAGGAAAACGTCTCAGGAAGATTTCCATTTACGGCCGGCGTATTCCCGTTAAAACGGGCAGATGAAGAGCCCACTCGCATGTTTGCCGGCGAAGGAGACCCCGCTCGCACCAATCGGCGCTTCAAGATGTTGTCGGCGGATTATGAAGCTAAACGCCTCTCAACCGCTTATGATTCGGTCACCCTGTATGGTTGTGATCCGGACAAACGACCGGATATCTACGGGAAAATCGGCACCTCGGGCGTCAGCATCTGCACCCTTGAAGACGTCAAAGTCCTGTATGATGGTTTTGACCTGTGTGCACCCAGCACCTCGGTTTCTATGACCATAAATGGGCCGGGGCCCATGATGCTGGCGATGTTTTTCAATGCCGCCATTGACCAGCAAGTCGATAAGTTCAAGGCCCAAAACGGAAAAGAACCCTCCAAAGAGCAGTATCAAAATATTCGCACGCATGTACTTTCCAGTGTGCGCGGTACCGTACAGGCCGATATCCTCAAGGAGGATCAGGGACAAAACACCTGCATTTTTTCGATCGAATTTGCCTTGCGCGTGATGGGTGACATACAGCAATACTTTATCGATAACAACGTTCGTAATTACTATAGTGTCTCGATCTCAGGGTATCATATCGCCGAGGCCGGCGCTAATCCGATTACCCAGCTGGCGCTCACGCTGGCCAACGGCTTTACGTATGTGGAATATTACCTGTCGCGCGGCATGCCCCTTGAAAGTTTTGCGCCGAATTTATCCTTTTTCTTCTCAAATGGAATGGATCCGGAATACACGGTTATTGGAAGAGTGGCGCGACGTATTTGGGCAATCGCCATGCGTGAACGCTACGGCGGTTCTGTTCGTTCTCAGATGCTGAAATATCACTGCCAGACATCCGGGCGGTCTTTACACAGCCAAGACATCCAATTTAACGATATTCGCACGACATTGCAGGCGCTTTGTGCCATATATGACAATTGCAATAGCCTGCATACCAACGCTTTTGATGAGGCCATCACCACACCCAGCGCAGAGTCGGTCAGACGTGCCCTGGCTATTCAGCTCATTATCAACCGAGAATGGGGATTGACGAAAAATGAAAATATGAACCAGGGAAGCTTTATCGTCGAAGAATTGACCCAGCTTGTAGAAGAAGCGGTCTTAGATGAATTCGACCAAATCACCAAGCGCGGCGGCGTACTGGGCGCCATGGAGATGGGCTACCAGCGTAGTAAAATTCAAGAAGAATCGATTTATTCCGAAACGTTAAAACATAGCGGTGACCTCCCCATCATCGGCGTGAATACGTTCCGTGACCCGGATACTGACGTGGAACAGCTAAATGAGAGCATTGAACTTTCCCGGGCAACCGAAGAAGAAAAACAATCCCAACTCAAACGGCTGGCTGATTTTAAAAAGCGTCATGAAAAAGAAGCGCCTGCGGCACTGCAACGCCTGCAAAACGTGGCCCTTTCGGGCGAGAACATTTTTGCCGAACTCATGAATGCCGTACGGGTGTGCAGCCTGGGGCAAATTACCCAGGCGCTTTATGATGTGGGGGGCCAATATCGACGCGGCATGTAGGATGCAGAAGACAGTACACAAGGATCAGACTGTTTTCTGTCTTCTGTCATCTGACCTCTGTTCTCTGTTAGCTGACACCTGAATTCGCTTCCGGCGGAACACCTGAAACCTATTTGAGACCGGCGACCGCAAATCCAGACTTGAATCCGCTTGACCTTGCAAAAAACTGCCTAATACTTGAATTAGGCTTTGTATGTATGAGATGATGGCTTGGGACCTAAACAGACTTAAAATACAGAAAGTACTTTTATGGGTGCAAAAAATAGCTTTTCTTCCATCGGCGCCATTCGCCAACAGCTGACCCAGCATCGATATATATCCGATCAATCGCTAGCAACCGTCCTTTATCTCGCATACCACCTCAGCAAACCGATATTCCTTGAAGGTGAGCCGGGCGTGGGAAAGACTGAAGTCGCGCTGGTCCTGGCGGACATCCTCTCTACAAAACTCATCAGGCTTCAGTGCTACGAGGGCTTAGATGCCAATTCAGCCCTTTATGAATGGAATTATCCCAAACAACTACTGCGCATCAAAATGGATGAGCAATGCGGCCTATCACCGGAAGAAATGGGACAGGTGATTTACAGTGAACCTTATTTGATCAAAAGACCCTTGTTGGAAGCCATCCAAAACTCTCAGGGCCATACACCGGTATTGTTAATCGATGAACTGGACCGTGCGGATGAGGAATTTGAAGCGTTTCTGCTTGAAATCCTATCGGATTTTCAAGTATCGATCCCGGAAATCGGCACCTTAAAGTCCACCCAGAAACCCATAGTGGTCATTACATCCAATCGAACCCGCGACATCCACGATGCACTCAAACGGCGCTGTTTCTATCACTGGATCGATTATCCCGACCTTGACAAGGAAATGAAAATCATCCACGCGCGCGTACCGAATTTGGAAGAATCTCTAGTTCATCAAATTGCCATTTTCATGCAAAATATCCGCAAAGAGGATCTGCTGAAAAAGCCGGGTGTTTCCGAAACGCTTGACTGGGCTGAAGCCCTTCTTAAACTTCACCATAACGTCCTCAATGAAGAAACGGTCGAACAGACGTTGGGGTGCATCCTCAAATACCGCGAAGATATTCAAAAGTTCAAATTAAATATTTGGCCGAATCCGGAAAAACGCACCCAGTTGTTAACCTCATACTCTGACCTAAAATGAGCGTTTCAAATCGCAAATCAGGCAAAGGGCTGATCGAAAATATTGTTCGATTTTCGTATCTTTTGAGAGATAACGGCATCTCCGTATCTTTAGCGGCTGTTTTAGACACCATCGAGAGCTTGCCCTTGATAGACATCTCCAGCCTTCAGACGTTTCATTGTCTGCTGCGGACAAGTTTCATCAGCAGCCACGAAGATCTCAACACGTTTGATGATTTGTTTTATGCCTTTTGGCTGCCCAAGGAACGAACGAACCTGCGGATCCCATCCGAAGGCATCGGAGAGCAAGAAGAAGACCAGGATACCCTCACCTCATTTAAAGAAAAAACTGCATATCTCAAAATCACGGATGATGCGGAAGAGAAAGGCATCAAACAATGGGCCCTGCGTTACAGTCCTCAGGCTCTGCTTCAAACCGGTGAAGTGCAGAATCTCCATTTTGACAGCTCCCAAGATTTATATGAATCGATCAGGACAATCCTTCAGCCGCTGGCAAACCGGCTGAGCCGTCGCTTTCAATACACGATTCGAGGAAAAGAGATCAGTTTACGAAAGATACTCCGAAAAAATATGCAATTTGGCGGAGAACTGATTTTCCTTGATTTTAGAAAAAATAGATTAAAAAAACGTCGCCTGATCTCTTTTTGCGACGTCAGTGGATCCATGGATATATATACCCTTATGATTCTGCAATTCATCCACGCCCTCAAACGAATTGATCGCAGGACGGAGATCTTCTTTTTTTCAACAGATCTTTCCAGGGCAACCCGTCAATTCGATGTCGGCGAATTTACGTCAGCCATGGAACAAATTGCGAGCGTTATCGCCGACTGGGGTGGAGGCACGCGTATCGGTCATTGTTTGAAGCTGTTTAACGAGACCTTTGGTAAGAGAAAGCTCTCAGGCAAAGATATCGTCATGATTTTTAGTGATGGTTGGGACAGAGGTGAAATTAATGTACTCGACAAACAAATGGCGTTTCTTAAGCGCAAAGCCTATAAGATCATATGGCTAAATCCGCTCATTGGAACCCGGGACTACCAGCCCGTGTGTCAGGGCATGCGCACCGCACTGCCCTATGTGGATTATTTTTTACCCCTGGGCCACCTGCAGGATCTGCGATCGATCGGACAAACACTTAAGAAAATGATGGTATAGAAAGGGTTCTGGGTTCAGGGTTGCATACTTGAGGTTAAATGAAAGTACAGGATCTGGGCGGGTTTTTTTGCCAGACCTTACTTCATCGTTCGACATTCCTTGTTCGATATTCGATATTCTTTTTTTCCTATTCTTCCTTTTTCTGCGCTTCCAAAGCATCCAGTATTTTCTCTGGTGTTATCGGCAGCTCCATGAAGTCGACACCGATAGCGTCATAGATGGCGTTTACAATAGCCGGCGCCGGGGACAGTTGTGTGCCCTCGCCGGCCTCTTTGGCCCCATACGGCCCGATGGGATCATCCGTTTCGACTTCTATGGCCTCAATTTCCGGCATCTCCAGAAAAGTTGGAAAGCCATAGTCCAGAAATGAGGGATTCATCACCTGCCCTTTTTCTACAATCACATTCTCGTAAAGGGCCTGGCCCATTCCGCCCACAACGGAACCCTCGAGCTGCCCCTCAACCAGCATCGGGTTAATGGGTCTGCCGCAGTCATGGGCCGTGACCATCCGCAACAGTCTTACTTGACCGGTAGTGAGATTCACCTCGACTTCAGCCGCCTGGGTCATAAAAGAATAATTGGGAGAGAAATTACCGTCCTGCTTAAACAAGGTGGTCGGCTCATCGGCCGGCGCCATCCATGACCCTCTGCCGACGATGGGCATGGGCAGATCCGCATATTGATAGGCTTTGATGGCTTCCAGGAATGTCAATCCTTTTTCCGGAGAACCTTTCACAAAAATCTTGCGGTCTTTGGCCACCAGATCGGCAACGTTGGCTTCCCATTTATCTGCTAAAAAATTGAAAAGCTTCTGCTTGACCGCCGCAGCCGCCAGTTTGGCTGCATTGCCGGCCCTGACCGTAACCCCGCTTCCAAAAGTTCCCGGGTCCAGGGGTGTGATGCCGGTGTCGGCGGCCGTAATGCGGATGTCGTCCAGGGGCACGCCCAGCTCCTCGGCGACGATCTGACTGATCACGGTTTCAGCGCCCTGGCCGATATCCGCGGCGCCCGATAGCACGTTAACCGCGCCATCGCGTCCGATCTGAACCACCGCACCGGAACTGATATGACTCATATTGCTTACACCGCTGGGAAACGAAGCGCCGGCTAAACCCACGCCCCTGCCGCGGGGCAACTTGCCGCGTTTTTCCTTCCATCCGATCGCATCGGCCGCTTTTTTTACCGATTCTGAGAATCCGCAGGTATTGATGACAAACCCGGCCGAATGCGCTTCCCCGGCATGAATGCTGTTTTTTATGCGGACCTCGGCCGGATCGAGGCTCAGGCGCGCGGCCATCAGATCTAATTGGCGTTCAACGGCAAAACGGGCCTGGGGGATACCGTGTCCGCGCATGGCGCCGCCGACGGGTTTATTCGTATAAACATGATACCCTTCATAGAATAAATTCGGAACCTTGTATGGGATCATCAGGAAGAAACAGGAAAGGGCCATCATCGTCGGTGCGGTGCTGTTATATGCACCGCCATCGGCGTATGACTGGAATTTTTGAGCCAGGATTGTGCCATCCTTTTTCATGCCGGTCTTAACGGTAATATACATGGGATGCCGTTGACGGGTGGAAACAAAAACTTCTTCGCGATCATATATAAATTTTACGGGTTTGCCCAGATGCATGGCAAACCAGGCCGCACAGAAATCCTTGGCAAACATGTCAATTTTCTGCCCGAAACCGCCGCCCACTTTAGGTTTGATGACCCGCACCTTGCTCTCCGGAATCTGAAGCGTATTGGATAGGTTGCGCCTGAGGAAAAACGGTATCTGCGTTGCGCTCCAAACGGTGAGCTCCCCATGTAGCGGATCGAACTGGGCCAGGGCGGCATGCGGCTCAAGCGGTGCGTGATTAACGGGCTGGGAGAAAAATGTATCTTCAAAAATCACATCGGATTCGGCAAACGCCTTTTTGACATCACCGAATTCTTTCTTGATCGCAAAGGACGTATTGTTCTTTATGCCATCATGGATGACAGGCGCACCGTCCTTTTTGGCCTCAAAGGGGTCAAATACCGCCGGCAGCTCCTCATAGTCCACATCGATCAGCTCCAGGGCCTCTTCGGCAATCTCGGGGTCAATTGCGCACACCGCGGCAACGTCATCTCCAATATAGCGAACTTTGTCTTTGGCCAGGGCATACTCATCTTTGGCCATGGGCACGATGCCGTATTTGCGATCAGGAATATCCTCTCCGGTTACGACGCCTTTTACGCCGGCAAGTTTTTCTGCTTTAGCGGTGTCGATATTTAGAATTCTGGCATGCGGCAAAGGGCTTCTTAGGATCTTCCCATACAGCATCCCGGGCAGAACAAGGTCATCTGTAAACAGGGCAGCTCCTTTGGCTTTCTGGGCCGCATCCAGCATGGGCAGTCTGGCGCCGACAACGTTGAATTCTTTTTCCATTTATCCCTCCTGGCCGCTTTCTTCTGCAACATGCATGACGGCCTCAACCACTTTTTTATATCCCGTGCAGCGGCAGAGATTACCGGCCATCTTTTGTTTGACCACTTCTTCGGTCGGGTGTTTTTCCTCGTCGAGAATTGCTTTGGCGGTTAGAATCATACCCGGGGTACAGAACCCGCACTGCAGCGCGCCTTGATCGACAAATGCGCTTTGCAACGGATGAAGGTCACCGGCCTCGGACAGGCCCTCAATCGTCACGACCTGTTTGCCGATCGCATCGACCGCCAGCATGAGGCAGGACAGATAGGCTTCGCCATCGATAAGCACAGTGCATGCCCCGCAGGCACCCAGATCGCAGCCGCGTTTGGTGCCCATTAATCCCAGTTGATCCCTTAGAACCTCCAAGAGTGTGTGGTGCGTGGCAACCAGTATTTCATGGGTATCTCCATTAATATTCAATTCTATCGCCCGTTTCATGGTGTTGACCTCCTAACAGCTTCATTCAACGCGTTTTGGAGCAGTTGTCCCATCATTCTTCTTTTGTGCGACGGAGAATAAACAGATGTTTTGACCGGCTTGGCCTCCTTGGCAGCCAGCGCTGACGCTTCATTGATTGTGCGTTCGTTCAGTTTCTTTCCATTTAGAAAAGCTTCAACATTTCGACTTCTTACCGGTTTTCGATCAACGGCCGTAAAGGCAACCCGGTATTCTTTTTTGTCCATGGATGCCCACAAGGCGGTGCCGACAATTGGAAAATCGATGCTATCACGATTCGCAAATTTTATGTAGGTGGCAACGTCTTTGTCTGCATCCGAGGGTATGCGAATTTCGGTCAGGATCTCATCCGGTTTTCGGTTCAGCGGGGCCTTGCCGTCTCCGGAAAAAAAATCTTCAACCGATATCTCTCTACTCCCATCGCTGCCGGCCAGTGAAATTTTGGCATTCAAAACCAGAAGCGTCGGCGCCATATCACCGCAATAGGCAGAATAACAGACTTCTTTTTTGTTCAGCACGTGACAGATCTCACCGCCGGCTTTATAACACGTCGGTCTTGAACTCCGCCACCACCGGGATTGGTTAAAATACATACATCGGTTTTGCTGGCAGATATTGCCTGCCAGGGTTCCCATCACCTGATGATGATAGGAACCCACCGCATAAGCCGCATTGACGAGACCTGGAAAATTCTCTGTGATTAGAGGTGTTTTCTGCAATTGTTTGAGAAGGGTTAGGGCTCCGATTCGGATATCTCCGTTGTCATGGCGTATATAGTCCAGATCACTGATGCGCTTTATATTGACAATAACATCCGGACATTCGACCCTGTGCTTCATATTGACCAAAAGATCAGTCCCGCCTGCCAAGATCTTTGCAGAGGATTCATTTTTGAGTATGGAGCCGGCCTCTTTAATGTCCTTTGGCTCAAAATATTCAAATTTCGGTAATCTCACGCTTACCTTCCCCTTTCTCTAATTGACGATTGTAAATTGAAGATTGAATATTGATGGAATGCGTCTGATTTGAATATGATGATCAAAAACGGTGGAGCGACACGCGGCACAAACGCCTGCGTTGCGCGAGCGACTTCCGCAAATATTCAATGACGATATTATTTGAACCTTAGGTTCATATTATGAAATAACTTTTCTATTGGTATTTCTAAATGATGGTGTCCGGATTGTCAAGAAGAAATTTGCCGGGGATTCAAAGGTTCAGGGTTAGGCGTTCAAGGTTAAACCTGTTTCATAAAAATTTTTTATTTTGATTTGCCGTTTTAAGGGCGTTCAGATACACAGGGCCTGCATGAATTTCTGAAGCATTGAAATTTTGAGCTTCCGAGCGCTGAGCCTTTAATCCTCTGAACGGTTTCACTTTTGTATTGACCTTCTTGATAGAATTGTTATAAATTTCATTTATCAAAATATAAATTCATAATATGAAACCACACACAACGCATAAAACAGTATACAAGGTACAGGTCCTGGAAAGAGCCCTGGATATTCTCGAATGCTTTAGTTTTCAGAACCGAGAACTGAGTCTGACAGATGTCGTCAACCGTACCGGGCTGAACAAAACAACGGTGAAACGTTTGGTTGCCAATCTGACGGCCCGCGGCTACCTGCAGCAAGATCCCCAAGCCAAAACGTATCAGCTTGGCATACGGTTGTTTGAGATGGGCGGCATTGTTTTTTCATCCTTTTCCCTGCGGCAGGCAGCGGCCTATCCCATGACCCAATTGCAGAGCAAAACCGGCGCAACCGTGCTTTTAGCTGTTCGCATGGAAGACCAACTGGTTTATATCGACAAGCGTGATGGCCAAGGCATGATTCGGATTTCATCGGACATCGGCTGGCGAAGACCGCTGCATTACGGCATGCTGGGCATGATTTTGCTTGCAGATCTTGATGCAAAGGATGTACGCAGGATCCTCAGGCATACGCCGCTGCAAGCGCATACGCCTTTTTCGATCACCGATGCGGATGCGTTCAGCCTGCGCCTGGAACAGATTCGCGATCAAGGCTATGTGATGGAACAAGAGGAGGCGGTTGAGGGTGTTTTCGGAATTGCCGCGCCTATTCGGGATTATTCCAGACAGGTCGTCGCCGCCCTCGGTATCGCATTACCCCTAAGTCCACATAAGCGGGATAAAGGATTTGACCATCTGGTAGAATTGGTCAAAAAAACCTGTGAAGCCATTTCATCCGATCTGGGATATCTCAAAATTTAGTCATTTACCCGGCAACTTCATTTAACCGAATAAACATTAATCATTAATATAGAGCATACGGGGTGAAATACTCGATATTTATAGGAAGCAGGTGTCAGTGTTGTGGTGTCAGGAATTAGCTCAAAGCCCAAAGCTGAAAGCTCAAAGGAATCAAAAAATCGCGGGCCTTATAGCTTCCCAGCTTTCAAGCCTCCAAGCCTGTGAACGATGAGCTACCAGCTATAAGCAACTTACCTGGCACCTGAAACCTTTTTATTTAAGCCTCGGGGGTTTTAGGAATCCCAAATCAATAGAGAGAAATCAGAGATGAAGGAATTAGAATTGTTAACGGTCGGCCAGGTCATAGAACGAGCGGCTGATCAATCGCCCGATAAAATTGCAGTGGTGGATGGCAACCGCCGAACAACCTATAAAAATCTCGACACGATGGTTAATGCTTTAGCAGCAAGCCTTGCAGAGATGGGATTTGAAAAAAAAGACCGAGTGGCCATTTACATGAAGAATTCCCTTGAATTCGTCGTGGCGTTTTACGCCCTGCAAAAGTTAGGTGTCATTGTCGTATGGGTCAATGCCATTTATCGAATGCACGAAGCAAAATTCATCCTTAGAAATTCGGATGCCAGAGCCGCATTTATATTCAGCGAATGGGATGGCTATAGTTATCTTGATGATATTCTGGGAATTAAAGAAGAATTGACTGAACTTGAATTCATTATCGTCGCCGGAGACGGCAAAGGCGAAGGCGTGTATTCCTTCCTCGAACTCATTGACAACGGAAAGGGCCAGAAGCCCCCTGCGGTTCCGATCAATCCCCAGCAGGACCTATGCATGCTGTTGTATACTTCCGGCACCACCGGAAAACCCAAAGGAGCCATGATCAGCCACTATGCCGCAGTACGTGCAGGTTGGGAATATTCCCTGGGCACCCAGGCCTCCTCGGAAGATATTTTTATCGGCTTTTTACCCATGAGTCACTCCTATGGTTGCGGCTCGATTCTGATTCAGCCCATCCTGCTGCAAGCAAGTGTTGTCCTGATGGATAAATTCGAGGTCGAGGAAGCATTCCAAATTATTGAACGCGAAAAAATTACGCTGCAACTCGGTGCACCGCCGCATTACATCCTTGAACTCAATCACAAAAAAAAATCGGATTATGATCTCAGCTCTCTCAGAGCAGGCCTGATTGCCGGAATGGTCGCACCTGAAGGTCTGATAACACAGGTAAATAAGGAAATGGGTGTCTATTTAACCTCTTTCTGGGGTGCCTCGGAAGTTGGACCGGGTCTGGGGACGATGTGTCCCTATCCTGCACCCCTGGATATTAGAGAAAAATATATCGGCCGGCCGGTCACCGATACCCGGATGCGGGTTGTTGATCCTGAAACCCGTGAGGAACTGCCGAACGGAGAAATCGGAGAGCTGACACTCTCCGGATGGCATGTCATGCAGGGATATTGGAAAAATCCTGAAGAGACTCGCAAACAAATTATTGATGGCTGGCTTTTTATGGGAGATCTGGCATCCAGAGAAGAAAACGGTTATTTTAAAATCTACGGGCGCACCAAAGACTTGATTAATCGCGGCGGGTATAAGATTTACCCCTATGAGCTCGAGTCGCTGCTGATCGAACATCCCAAGATTGATCAAATTTGCGTGGTGCCGACACCCAATCCGGTGTTGGGCGAATCCATCTGTGCCTGTATAATTCCAAACGCGCAGCAGAGGGTTTCACTAAGAGAAATCCGGGAATTCCTACAAGATAAAATTGCGCCCCATAAATTACCGGACGAACTTTGCATCATGGATGATTTCCCGAAACTATCCGGGGGCGTAAAAATCAAAAAATTCGGAAAAGACAGCCTGACCGAATTGGCCGCCAAAGATGAAAACCGGGAGCGAATTCGAAAGTAATCAGAATTGTTTATGAAATCCAAAAAATCGTCTATTGCTTAAATTTATTTCTTCATAGCCGAAATTTAACATCGACCATTCTATATTTCAGAATTGCTTATTGCACAACATATTGGGGTACGGAAGGCTACAAATTTCTCTTTTCGATGATAGATTTTGTAACAAAACCTTAAATCTTACCGTAACCTCATAAACCAACTAACTCAATTATTAAATCTACTGAAGAAAGTCTTGGGCGGGAACTTGAAAATCACAATCCTGGTAAAAATTTTTTATCGTCAGTTTTGAATACGGCGTTTATTTGAATGTCTTTTTAATAATCAGTTCGGTCACGAAGTTTGAATATCTTTCTTGATGCTAAATTTGATATAAAATAAATATTATTATATCGATTCCCCCTTACTATTTTCTCATGTTGTGAGCGCTCCCACAAATAATATCAATTCAAGCCTGTCTCTCCATGTTATATCCATCGAATCACACCGATCGAGCATAATATAATATGCCCTCAGGTGCCTCCTAATTCATTATAGAAAAATAAATTAGTAAATATTTTCTAAAAGCTAATTTTTTCCTTGACAAAATAATTAAACAGATATAATTGACTCAAAAAATATTCAAAATAAAAAATAGAGAGGTCCTGTGGATAAAACAAATCTTGATACATTAGATAATGAGATCATCCGTTTGCTAACAGAAAACGGGCGAATGCCGATTGGTGAAATGGCAAAAACACTCAATGTAACATCGCCAACCATACGTAACAGGATTAAAGATCTCGAGAAAAACGGTATGTTTAAAGTTTCAGGTCTGATTGATCCAAACCAACATCCTCAAATGATAACGGCCCTTGTTGCCATGAGTATCCAGTCGCATGGAAAAATGGATCAAGTATTAAAAAAAATCGACCAGTTGCCGAATGTTGTCTGGGCAGGGGTGGTTACCGGACGTTACGATATTATCGCAGAGGTTGTCTGTGTAGGGGGAAAGGACGAATTATATCGATTTACCACCAACACGATTCTTAAAATTGTAAATGTGGTTAGAAGTGAAACATTTATTATTATGAAATCCAGACATAACTGGCTATGTCTGCCCGAAGGTGTGGAGGAAATCTAATCGAGAAATCGTGAGATTACTTTTCAGTTTCAATTTGGCTGAAAGGTGAATTGGCCTTTAATAATCAATGCTCAAAGGGGATATGGCGATGAGAAAATTAATTATCCCAATTCAATTCATCATGGTTATCGGATGCCTTGCTCTTAATGGTTATGCTGAACAACCCAAGGAAAGGATCACCAATAGCCTGGGGATGGAGTTTGTTCTGATAAAACCCGGCAAATTTATGATGGGAAGCCCTGATGATGAGCCTGGCCGGTACAGCGGAGAAAGGTTACACGCGGTCAATTTGACAGATCCTTTCTATATGCAGACCACCGAAGTCACCCAGGCACAATGGAAAGCGTTAATGGGCAAAAATCCTGCCAGCCATAAAAGATGTGGGGACACGTGCCCGGTGGAACAGATTTCCTGGGATGATGCACAACAATTTATTCAGAAGCTCAACCAGAAAGAAGGCACCACTAAGTACAGGCTACCGACCGAGGCTGAATGGGAATATGCCAACCGGGCGGGAAGCACGACCGCTTTTCCCAACGGCGGGATCACCGAACTCAATTGTGGCCGAGACCCCAACCTGGATCCTATCGGCTGGTATTGTGCTAACTCGAATAATATGATTCAGCCCGTAGCCCGGAAAAAGCCCAATGCCTGGGGGCTCTATGACATGCACGGTAATGTCCAGGAGTGGTGCCAGGATTGGTTTGGGCCTTACCCGGATGATGAAGTGGTCGATCCGAAAGGACCCAAGAAGGGCTCCTACCGGGTTATGAGAGGCGGCGTCTGGTACAGCCCGGCGCGCGATTGTCGCAGCGCCAGTCGTTTCGGGAGTCCACCACACTACAGGTTCCAACATATCGGTTTCAGGCTTTGCATAACACCATGAATAAGCGCATGAATGCAAAATCAACAGGGTGGTTATTCAGTTTTAAAAGAAGTTTAACTAATAGCGGTTGAACACTAATAACAACAAGAAAAAAGGAGGAAAAAAATGAAAAAGGTTAACGTGTTTACGGTTCTTGTTTTATTGGCTATTTTTTTCGGTTTTTTGGGAATCGCCTCAGCAGGAACCCTTGACGAAATTTTAAAAAGAGGAGAAATCCGTATCGCCTGTCAGACCCAGGGAGCACCGTTTAGTTTTGTGGATAAGAATGGCGAGCGGACCGGTAGTTCTGTTGAACTTACTGAAATGATTGCCGAGGAGATGGGCGTCAAAGCCAAGTACCTCAACTATGACTGGGACGGTCTGATCCCGGCGCTGCTCTCAAAAAAGGCCGATATGCTGGCGGCCGATATGACCCCTACCCTGAAACGGGCCATGAAAATCAGTTTTACCAACCCTTATATGTACACCGGCAGTGTGGTGTTCGTAAAACAGGACAGCCCGATCAAGACGCTGAAAGACATTAAAGCCGGGACCAAGATCGCCGTACTTTTAGGGTCAACCGGTGAAAGCGACACAAAAAAGGCCTTTCCAGAAGCTAAATTGAAGACTTACAAGGGCGGCGGCCCGCTTTTGATCAACGCCGTCCTTGCCGGGCACGTCGAGGCCGGGGTGAACGACGGCTCGGCTGCAAGCAGCCAAATAGCCAGCTTTCCGCCCAATAGCGTCCGAATTTTAGAAGGACAGTTGTCCCGGTCACCGCTGGCCTTTGCCGTGCGCTATGATTCCCCGGATCTACTCAGTTGGCTCAACCTTTTCTTCCTGCACATCTCTCTTGACGGTCGGCTGGAAGAAAATTTGAACTACTGGGTCAATTCTCTGGATTGGAAGAAGGAGCATTAAACAACCTTTTACTTCGCGGGCGGATTAAATCTTGTCCGGTGTGAGCCGGCTGCTCCGGCTCACACCTTCCTTAATCGAACCGCTGACAAGGGTATAAGATATGCTTGAAGGCTTCAATTTTAGAATCATTTGGGAATATATGCCGCTCTATATGCAGTGCTTTTCGGCCACCCTTTGGCTGTCTGGTTTGTCACTGTTTGGCGCGGTTGTGGCGGGGATCATCGGCTGTGCCATGCGACTGAGTCAATCACGAATCCTGCGCAGCATTGCCGGGGTTTATATCGAAAGCATCCGTTCTACACCTCTGCTGGCGCAGCTTTATTTTTTCTATTTCGGCCTCCCGTCGATGGGCATCATGCTTCCGGAATGGGTTACCGGCGTTATTGCTTTAGTCTTGAACAGTGGGGCCTATTATGCCGAGATCATCAGGGCGGGGATTAAAGCCATTGACTTCGGACAGATCGAGGCCGGAATTGCCTCGGGCTTGAGCTATTTTCAGCGCATGCGTTATATCATCCTACCGCAGGCGCTTGGCAACACAATCCGGCCCATGCTGGGCCAGGCCATCATATTGGTAAAAGACTCGTCGCTGCTCTCTTTGATCTCAATTATGGAGCTGACGCGAGCCGGCCAGGTGCTCACATCGGAACGATTCACGCCTGCCGAAGGGTTCCTGACCACGGCGGCTTTTTATCTGATTATTTATTATATGCTCAAGGCTTTCTCGGGTTGGTCTGAAAAACGCCTGATCTTTAGGGAAGCACATTGAGACAAGAGGGATAAGCTATGTGGGGTTTCTATTTTAACGAACTGATGCGCAGTCTACCGTTTTTCCTCAAGGGGCTCTGGATGACCTTCGCAGTTTCCGGTTTGAGCCTGATCTTCGGGACCATCATCGGCTTCTTCGGGGGCATCCTGAGGGCTGGCCGTAACAAGCCTGCCCGCTTAATCGTCGGTGCGTGGGTGGATCTCATCCGTGGCACACCCTTTCTGGTGCAAATTTTTGTCATCTTTTTTATTCTGCCCGGTATCGGCATAGAACTGGAAGCCTTTCCGGCAGCAGTCATCGCGTTGACCAATTTAACGGCCAGTTTCATCACTGAGATCGTCGCCAGCGGTATCCTTGCCGTATCCAAAGGCCAGCGAGAAGCCGCCACCGCATCCGGGCTCTCGCATTACCAGCAGCTTCGATTTATAGTTTTGCCCCAGGCTATACGGTCCATTTTGCCGCCCTTGGTGGGACAGTATGTTCTTTTGGTCAAAGATTCATCCGTCGTCTCGGCCATCGGGGTGGTCGATATCACCAGAGTCGGCTGGCTGACAGTGCAACGCATCCCGGAAGGTCTGATGGTTTTTGGCCTTGTGGGGCTTTTATACTTCGCCATCTGTTATCCGTTAATCAATCTGTCGGGCTTTTTAGAAAGGCGGATGACGGTCGCATCTACCAGGCTCTAACGTGGGACAGATATTGTCGTTGTTAAAAAGGGCATAAACCAAAAGGGGAAAAGGTTCATGATTTCATTTAAGAATGTAAACAAATGGTACGGAGAACTTCATGTTCTGAACAAAATCGATCTGGAGGTTGAAAAGGGGGAGGTCATCGTAGTCTGCGGTCCGAGTGGATCGGGCAAGAGTACCCTGATTCGTTGTATCAACCGCCTGGA
>JASFTL010000014.1:0-18886 GCA_050053555.1 Desulfobacterales bacterium | reverse complement strand
AAACTACTTCAATAAAATCGATTTTTTATCTTTCACAGTTCGCCTTCTAAAGAACTCCTTCCAACAGCGCATCCACCTTACAGATAATCTGATCATCCTCGTACCAGTTCAATTGAATCGCTTTGGCCGGGCACTCCGCCGTACAGATACCACAACCATGGCAGAGGGCCTCATCGATTTCACTGACACCGTCCGCATTAATTTTGGGAACATCGTACGGACAGGACCGCACACAGATCAAACACGAGGCACACTTGTCGGCTTCAACCTGGGCGGTGACCGCCGAAAGCGTGAGGTGCGACTGGGATAAAAAGGTCACCGCCCGCGATGCGGCTGCATAAGCCTGGGCAATGCTTTCGGATATCAGCTTGGGACTGTGCGCGCTGCCGCATACGAAAATTCCGTCAGTGGCCATATCCACCGGCCGTAATTTTACATGGGCTTCCATGAAATAGCCTTCCGGCGTGCGGGCCAGTTTCACAATGGATGAAAGCTCCTCGGTATCTTCGGCTTCCACACCGGCGCTGAGCACCAGCAAATCGGTACTCACCTTCAGCTTGCGGTTGAGCACGTGGTCGGTAAAGGTCACTTCGACACCATCTTTTCCAGCCTCGGCCAGCGGCGGGTCTTCAGGATCAAACCGGAAAAAGAATACGCCCTGGCGTCGGGCTTCGGTGTAATAGTCTTCCAAAAGACCATAGGTGCGAATATCCCGGTATAGCACGTAAACATGGGCATCCGGATATTTTTCCTTGATATGCAGCGCGTTTTTAATGGCCGTCTGGCAGCAGACCCGGGAGCAATTAGGGTTCTCATCGTTGCGGGATCCGATGCACTGGATCATGACCACCTGTCTGGGTTCCTCGAGTTCGCCTTTTTGCATGCGTTCGGCCAGCTCAAGTTGTGTCAGCACGCGTGGATCATCCCCATACAGGTAGTCTTTAGGACGATACTCATGGGCACCGGTGGCCAGAATGACGACCCCGTGGGAAATCTTGCGCTGCACCATATTCGGGCCGGTCAGAATTTCAGTGGTGAAGTTACCTTTAAATCCAGAAAAACCAACGATCAATCCATTGGTGATCACCTGAATCTTTTCATGAGATGTGATCCTGGAAACCAGGTCGGCGACGTATTCACCGATATTGGCGCCTTCAATGGTTGCGGTCAGCTGTTTTGCCAATCCGCCCAGCTCGGCCTCTTTTTCAACCAGCGCGACCTCATAGCCCTGATCGGCCAGACCCAGGGCGGCATTCATGCCGGCCACACCACCGCCGATGACCAGGCCCTTTTGAACGACCGGAATTTTCTTCTCCCGTAACGGATGCAGCGTTCCCGCCCGGGCCACCGACATGCGCACCAGATCATTGGCTTTTTCGGTGGCGCTTTCCGAGGTTTCGGAATGCACCCAGGAATCCTGGTTGCGAATATTGGCCATCTCAAACAGGTACTTGTTTAATCCGCAGGACTCCATGGTATCCTGGAAAATGGGCTCGTGGGTTTTGGGGCTGCAGGCCGCCACCACCACCCGATTGAGCTGGTGCTCTTTGATGAGCTCTTTCATCTCATCCTGCGAATCCTGGGAACAGGTAAACAGGTTCTCCTGAGCATAAACCACGTTGGGCAGCGTTTTCGCATATTCGGTCACGCCCTTGACATCGACGACACTGGAGATGTTGACACCACAATTGCAGACAAAAACCCCCACCCGGGCATCCTGGTCGGCAACATCAATTTCCTGCGGAACCTCTACACTGCGGGTCAGCGTGTTACGCGCTGATCCAAGAGCCGCACCCGCGGCACAGGCTGCCGCGCTGGCCTGGGTGACCGATGCGGGAATGTCCTTGGGTTCTTCAAACGCCCCGCAGGCATAAACGCCGGGGCGGGTGGTTTCGATGGGCGCAAACGGATGGGTAACGGCGAACCGGGAATCATTGAGCTCGACGCCAAGCCGCTCGGCCAGTCGGACGGTCGATTCGGGCACCTGCAGGCCGACCGACAGAACCACCATATCAAATTCTTCGATCTGCAACTGCCCGGCATCATCCATGTAACGAATGCTTAAATTGCCGGTATCCGCAATTTCGTCGATCGAATGAATCCGCGATTTAATAAAGCGAATGCCGGCATCTTTGGCGCGGTTATAATATTTCTCGTAATCTTTGCCAAAGGTGCGAATATCCATATTAAAAACCACACAATCCAGATCTTCATCGGCGTGTTCTTTGGCGATCATGGAGTCTTTTATGGCATACATGCAGCATACCGACGAGCAGTAGCTATTGCCGCATTGATTGGTATCTCTGGAGCCGACACATTGCAGCCAGGCGATCTTTTTTGGATCTTTGCCGTCCGAGGGCCGCTGCAGATGTCCCATGGTCGGACCCGAGGCGGACAAGATACGTTCGAATTCCAGGCTCGTCAATACGTTGGGGCTGGTTTTGTAATGATAGACGTTTTCCAGGTGGGCAGGGTCATAGGGTTCGCAGCCGGCTGTAACAATAACGGAGCCGACTTCAATTTCCTGAATTTCAGCTTGCTGGCTGTGGTCAACGGCATTGGCCAAACAGGCCTCCACACACTGATAGCACTCGCAGCAGTAACCGCAGTTTAAGCAGCGGGCGGCTTCCTCCCGGCCTTCCGCTTCGACATAACCCAGTTCCACTTCCTTAAAATTGCCTTTGCGCTTTTCAACAGCAAGCTCGGGCATCTTGGCCCGGGCGGCAATGGGTTCGTCTTCCGGAATGGGCCGATAAACCGGATTTTCGTTAACGACCGGTTGACGGCCTTCAGCCATGTCCCGTTCTTCAATATAGCGCAGGATAGATTCCGCCGCCTCTTTACCGGCACCGATGGCACCAATGGCCACCCAAGGACCGGTCTGCAGGTCGCCTCCGGCAAACACCCCATCGCGCTCGGTGGCATAGGTGACCGAATCAACTTCAGTCGTTCCCCAGCGGGTGTAGCTGAGTCCGGTTATATCTTCCAGCGCCGTTAGATCCGGTCGCTGTCCGATGGCTGGAATCAGCTGATCGATTTCAATTTCATACTCGCTTCCCGGGATCGGTATGGGGCGTTTGCGGCCCGATGAATCCGGTTCGCTGAGCTCCATGCGAATACAGCGCAATCCGACCACCCTGCCATCCCGGGTTAAAACCTCCTGGGGTGCCGAAAGATAGGTAATTTGAACACCCTCATCTTCGGCGGCCTGTATTTCTTCTTCCCAGGCGGGCATTTCAGTGCGCGTGCGCCGGTAAATGATATTGACCTCATCAGCCCCCAACCGGATAGCCGAACGCGCCACATCAATGGCAACGTTGCCACCGCCGATGATCGCCACCTTTTTGCCGGTGGCGGCTTTGCCTTTTAGATTGACTTCTTTGAGAAAATCAACACCCTGACGAACGCCGTTGGATTTCTCACCGGGGATGCCCAGCTCGATACCCTGGTGGGCGCCGATCGCCAGATAAACGGCTTTGTAACCGTCATTGAGCAGGCCGTCGATGGTCACATCGCTGCCCAATGCCATGTTGGTTTTGAGTTCCACACCCAGGTGGGTAATGACTTCAATTTCCTGGTCTAAAATTTTACGCGGCAAACGGTGGGCAGGGATACCGACCCGCAGCATACCGCCCGGCTCGGGCAGAGATTCAAATATGGTAGATAAGACGCCTTTTTTCGCCAGATGATAGGCACAGGAAAGCCCGGCCGGTCCGGAGCCGATAATAGCGACTTTTTCCTTTTTGGGCGGGGCACATTTAATTTCCACCTTGCGGGGATCAAACTTATCGGCCGCCAGGCGCTTCAAGTCCCGAATCGCCACCGGTTGCTCCACCTCGCAGCGGCGGCAGGCATCTTCACATCCGTGCGGGCAGATGCGCCCCAGCACACCGGGAAGCGGCAGGTCCTCCATGATGATTTCCAGGGCCTCTTTATATTTGCCCTCCTTGACCATCTGCACATAGCCCTGCACATTCAAACCGCCCGGACACGCCAGGCGGCAGGGCGCCTTATCCGCTTTCTGAATCGCATAGGCACCGGGAATGGCCTGGGCGTATTGTTTGAAAGTCGCTTTTTTGGTTGCCAGACCTTCGTCGTATTCGCTCGGAAGATCTACCGGACAGACCGTGGTGCACTCACCACAGCTGGTACACTTGGCAAGATCAATATAGCGGGGGTTTTGACGTATCCGGGCTTTGAATTTCCCCGGCTCGCCCTCAAGTTCTAAAAGCTCACTGTTAGTTAAAAGCTCTATATTTAAATGCCGGCCGACCTCGACCAGTTTGGGTGAGATAATTCACATCGCACAGTCGTTGGTGGGAAATGTCTTATCCAGCTGAGACATTAGCCCGCCGATGGCAGATGACTTTTCGAGCAGATAAACCAGATAACCGGAATTGGCCAGATCCAAAGAGGCCTGCATCCCGGCTATGCCACCGCCGACAACCATAACAGATCCATGGACGTTGTCCGTCATATCGTCTTACTCCTTCGGGTATTCATCATTTGATTTTATTACGGAAACAGGCAGAAATCGTCCGCGTTCGCAGTCCACGCCGATGACGGCGCGAAAGCGCGAAAGAGCGAATTTACTTGTTTTTATTCATTTTGTCAACCGATATTTGAATATGGATCGGCCTTTTAAGCGCCTCATTGCGGTAGCGGTTTGCCCGCTGTTCAATCAAGATTACCCTTGAAACCGGACCTGGTGCGTGATAAGTTTTATGGTTTATATATTGAACTTTTTTGGCACATTAACCGGGTGTTTACGCACCCCAGACATCCACTCCATCCGGCTGGATGCATTGTGAGGAATCGTTCATCGTGCCGCAACAACAACCTTCAATCTTGAACATCGGCCTGGTCGGCGGCGGAGACCTTTGCAAGGAGATTCTTGAAAAAACAACCGCTGTTTATGAGCACGCCGAAATGGTGGCCCCTATTTTAGCTGTGGCCGACCCGGATCCTGAAAGCCCCGGCCGGAAACTCGCCAGCCAATTAGGCCTGTTGACCTTTGACGACTACAAGCAGCTATACGACCGGCGTTACAGTATTCATCTGATTATCATTCTGACCCCGGAAACGGAAATTTTCGAAAATATTTTGCACACCCGGCCTTCTCGCATTCGCATCCTTTCGAACCAGGTATTTCGCATGTTCTGGAATGCCATCGGACTGGAAGAACAAAAATTGCGAGAACGAACCGAAGAAATGGAGACTATCTTAAACGGCATCGATGACTTTATTCTGGTGATCACGCCGGACATGGAAATTCTGGAAGCCAACGAGTCGTTTCTGAACAAAATGGGATATGCCCCTGAAGATGTCCTCGGAAAAAAATGCCACCAGGTCTATCATAAAATCGATCACCCCTGTAATGACGGCAAAACGGATTGCCCGCTGCGGGATGTGGTGCGCAACAAACGCCATGTCCGTCAGATTCAGACACGGATCCTGCCCGATGGTCAAAAACGATATTACGAGGTCAACATCTATCCCATCTGGGAAAAAGACGGCAAGGTCTCAAAATTCATCCACATCAGCCGGGATATTACCCAACACAAAAAAGAGGAAGAAGAAATCACCCGCCGCCTGGAACAGATGGTCCAAGAGCGGACCCGGCAATTAAAGGAAACCCACAAGAAACTGCTGCATCAGGACAAGATGGCCTCGCTGGGCAAGCTTTCCGCCTCTGTGGTCCATGAAATAAATAATCCCATCGCGGGCATTCTGAACCTGATTATGCTCATGAAACGGATGGTTGAAGAAGATACCATTGGCCGCCGCGAAATCGATCAGTTTCAGCGGTATCTGACGCTGATGGATACCGAAACGCGACGAACCAGCCGAATTGTATCCAATCTTTTGGCCTTCTCCCGCCAATCAAAGATGGAGCTCAAGCGAATCGGTCTCAATCGACTGATCGAACAGACCCTGTTTTTAAATTCGAATCTGCTGAAAATTGCCGGTGTAAAGATCAGCATGGATCTTGATCCGAATCTGCCGGACCTTGTCGGCTCTGAAGATCAACTCCAGCAAGTGTTCATGAACCTGGTTTCAAATGCCGCTGAGGCCATGGAATCCAAGGGCGGTGGTATGCTTAATATTGAAACCAGACATGCATTGCGCGACAATAAATTGGTGGTCGATTTCAAAGACTCCGGCATTGGCATACCGGAAGAAAATATATCAAAGCTGTTTGAACCTTTTTTTACCACCAAAAAAAAGGGTAAAGGCGTGGGACTGGGTTTATCGGTCGCTTACGGCATCATCCAGGAACACGGCGGTTCCATATATGTAAATTCAACTGTGGGAGAAGGTTCAACATTCCACCTCAAGTTTCCCTTAAAAGCGGCTTCAGATAAACTCGATCCGCATGGAGGTCGCAGTGAGCAAAATTAAGATTCTGATTGTGGATGATGAATTGATCATGCGTGAATCCCTGGCCGGCTGGTTGGAACGCGACGGACACGCCGTGCAGACCGCCGCCAGCGGCGAAGAGGCCTTAGCGAAAGTCAAAGAAACCCAGTTTGACATTTTCCTGGTGGATATCAAAATGGAGGGCATGAGCGGTCTGGACGTTTTGCGCAACGTCAAAGAAAGTGACCCCGAAGCCGATGTTGTCATGATCACCGCTTACGGCTCCATTCCATCGGCCATCGAGGCGATGAAGGACGGTGCCTTTGACTACATGCTCAAGCCGTTTGATCCCAACGAGCTGGGGGTGTTGATCGAAAAAATTATCCAGCACCAGGAACAGGCACGCGAAAATATATATCTAAAGGAGCAATATAAGGAACGCACTCGTTTCGAGAGCATGATCGGTCAGTCCCAACCCATGCAGGACATATTTGAACTCATTTGCGACGTGGCCCCCATGGATTCGACCGTGCTGATCACCGGTGAGACCGGTACCGGCAAAGGTCTGGCAGCCAAGGCGATTCACACGAACAGCTCCCGCCGGAACGGCCCCTTTGTGACCGTCAATTGTGGTGCCATTCCGGAGCATCTGATGGAAACTGAATTGTTCGGTCACCAGAAAGGCGCATTTACCGATGCGAAAGAAACCAAGAAAGGCCGCCTGGAGTTGGCCCATGGCGGCACTTTGTTTTTGGACGAAATCGGTGAAATCAGCATGCGGATGCAAATTGATCTATTGCGGGTGCTGGAAGATCGCGTATTTTATCGCGTGGGCGGAACGCAACCCATCGAAGCCGACTTTAGAGTCATCGCCGCTACCAACCGAAATCTGGAAGCAGCCATCAAGGCAGGTACATTTCGTCAGGATTTATTTTACCGATTAAACGTCATTTCTTTTAAAATGCCGTCCTTGATCGAGCACAAGGAGGATATTCCACTTCTGGCCGAACATTTTTTATACCGTTTTGCTCAAGAGACCAATAAACCAACTGATAAAATCAGCCGAGCGGCCATGGATGAAATGATGCTCTACGACTGGCCGGGCAATATTCGGGAACTGGAAAATGCCATCGAGCGCGCGGTCGTTGTGGGCAAGCAACGTGAAATTCTACCTGAAGATTTACCGATTTTCTGCCATGAACCCACACCGGTAAAAAGAGGCCATTCTCTCAAAGAAGTAGAGAAAGCCCACATCCAGCAGGTGCTCACCGAAAATCAATGGAACATCGCCAGAAGCGCCAAAATTCTGGGTATTGATCGCTCCACTCTCTACAGCAAAATCAAACGGTATCAGATTGACAAGGTCACCTGAGGTTGGAATCCGCATATAACATCACCATCTCACCCATCGGAGACTTTAAACCTGACTTGCTGGACCCGATCAGAGATGAAATAAAGCGAATTTACGGATATCCATCAGAAGTCCTGCCCCTATTGGATGATCTTGAGTTTGCGTTTCATCCCAATCGAAATCAATATCACTCCACCCCCGTCTTGGAACAACTCGCCGGAAAGGCTCCTCCAGACGCTATCAAGGTGCTGGGCCTTGTTCAGGTGGATCTGTTCATCCCGATTTTAACCCATGTTTACGGTGAAGCCCAGCTTGGCGGTAAGGCCTGCATTGTGTCCACCATTCGGCTCAATGAGGGGCACAGCTCCCTGAGCACGCAGGAACCTTTTTTCAGCCGCATTGTCAAGGAAGCCATTCACGAACTGGGCCACACCTTTAAGCTGCGCCATTGCCGGGAACATACGTGTCTGATGCATTACTGTCGCAATGAAAGCGATGTGGACCGCAAATCGGATCAGCTTTGCCGCTATTGTAAGATCCTCCTGGATGATGAGATGAAAAGACTGGAGGTAAAATAAACAAAAATTTATTATGGTCGGTTTGAAAACAGAATCTAAAAGTTTCCGGCGATTTTCCCGTTGCCTATAGATAGCCGGAAGATGCAATCATTATGACCATCTGAATTTTCCGGGTTTATGGAACAGCATTTTTGAGATGTGCATAATTTTAACATCCACCGAACGAATCTGATCGCCTCGCCGTACATCAGGCACGATCGATTGTCCAATTGCATAATTGTCAAGGACTCGAATAAATTCATCGATATTCTTTACTTCCTGGTTGCCGACCGCCACAATAATATCACCCAAAATGCGGTTGCGGTAGTCGATACCTTGCAATCCAACACGCTCGGCCTCAGATCCCGGCACGACGCGATCGATCACGACGCCCAGCACACTTAAACCGGCCGCTGCTTCTTCATCCAGAACAATGATTCCAATACCCGGCCGGGGCACCTTGCCATTCGTGATTAATTTTGGTACCACCAGCTTAACGACATCAACGGGAACGGCAAAGCCGATGCCGGCGAAACTTCCCGATTCAGAAACGATAGCGGTGTCAACTCCAATCAAGCGGCCGGCCGAATCGATCAGGGGGCTTCCTGAATTTCCGGGATTAACGTCCGCATCAGTTTGAATGACGCCCACAACTTCGCGCTCCCCGGCGGTCGGCAGCCTTCTATCCAAGGCGTTGATCGCGCCGGTTGTCAGCGTACGGGCCAACCCGAACGGATTGCCAATCGCAAAAACCGCCTGGCCAACTGCAAGATCACCGGATGTCCCCACTGGAATCGGACGCATGCTCGCCGAAGTGCTTCGCAGGCGAATAACCGCCAGGTCATGATCCGGTGAGCCGCCGACATAGGTGGCGCGAATAGCCTCGCCTGTATCGAGGCGAACCTGGATAATTTTTGCAGCCTGGATGACAAGAAAATTGGTCACGATATGACCGTAGCCATCACACAGAAATCCGGAATCAGCCCCTTGCCGGATTTCACGACGGCCGAAAAATCCAGATTCGGCGTTTGCGGTAAATATATAAACCACCGAAGGAGCAGCCGCGTCAAAAAATGCTGATAGTGCAATTTTCATAGTCCGCCAGATTTCCCCGCGGCGCAATGTCACGCGGTTGACTGACGATCCGGCGCCCGCGATCGGCAAAGCGATCGAAATACACTAAAGCAGCAGCGATAACCAGGAAAAGGAGAATAATGAAAGCAACTCTATTTTGTCCGCGCATGATTGTAGATTCCTTTCTTAGATACGAATCCTGCTTGCCCTGCAGGTCAACAATCAAAGAATAAATGCATGGCGATCAAAGACCTGGGGATGATCGAATGTACATCGTCAGATGATATAGACAATTTTGTTTTTCGTATTCACAAGCATTTATTGTTTTTGATATTATGGCCAGATCGGCGCGCGATTCAAATCATGCACCGACGGTCAATTTGCATACATGGCCAGGCATGTTTAAAATAATTGAGGCGATTTGGTGCGCAGATGGAAATAGCGGGCCAGGCGCCGAAAAACATCAATACCGATTTTGTTCGAATCAGGTGCGAATATGGACATATGGTTTTTACTCGGTGAGGTCTTGATGCTGCTGGGTGCCGCATTCATTATGGGTGCCCTCGCGCAGCGTTTGCGGCAAAGCCCCATTGTCGGCTATCTTTTGGCAGGAATGATTTTAGGACCCATCCTATTTAACCGGGATGCGATGTTAGGCGTTGCCGAACTGGGCGTGGCTTTGCTCTTATTTTCGATTGGCCTTGAATTTTCATTTAACCGTCTCAAAAGCATGGGAACACACGTATTGGCCATCGGATTGCTGCAGATTTGTGCGACAATCACGATTTTCTGTGTCGGTCTGATGCTGCTGTACAGCTTTTCTCAAGCACTGGTTTTAGGGGCCATTGCAGCGTTGAGTTCAACAGCCGTCGTTTTGCGGGTTTTGGTTGACCGTGTGGAAATTGATTCGGTCCGCGGCCGTTATGCTCTCGGCATTCTTTTGCTGCAGGACGTGGCCGTCGTACCCATGGTTCTATTGGTCACGATATTAAGCCCCCAGGGCAACGTCGATTCAATCCTCATGCCGCTGATCAAAACCCTGGCCGCCACAGCTGCCATGGTAATGGTTTTTTACTTGGTCTTTTTCAAGCTGATACCCGTCATCTTTCAGTCTAAGGGACTTGTCGTCAACCGTGAACTGTTTGCATTATTGGTCATCGTTGTCGCTTTAGGATCGACTTGGGCAGCGCATGCGATGAATTTATCTCCGGCCCTAGGTGCTTTCTTGGCCGGCATGTTATTGGGTGAATCTCCCTTTGCCACCCAGATACGTGCCGATATCGGCTCCATACGCACCCTTTTCGTGACGCTTTTTTTCACATCTGTCGGAATGTTGGCCGCGCCCATGTGGCTGGTTAACCACATAACGCTTGTCGTATCCGGTCTTGCAGCCGTTTTTATCGGAAAATCCATTATTATTTATCTGCTCTGTCGCCTGTTTAAGGTATCCGATCGCCAGGCGTTAGCGACCGGCATCACCTTGGCTCAGGTGGGCGAATTCTCATTCGTGCTGGCCAACATTGCGCGCGCCGGCGGCGCGATTTCAGAGGAGATTTTCGATCTCATTATTTCTGTCTCGATTCTCTCTTTGTTACTGTCCCCTTATATGGTCAATTATGCCTTGCCGCTGGCTAACGCGGTATTTTCCCGCCTGCTAAGGTCTCGCGACAGTTCCCCGCAAAAAGCCGAGCTTCAGGACACCGCTGCTTGTGAGCTGATTATCATTGGCTTCGGGCCCGCGGGAAAGCGCATCGCTGAAGCCCTGCTGGAAAAACAAATCCACCCGCGGATCATCGAGCTGAACCCCAAATCAGCCAGAAAAGCTGAGCAAATGGGACTAAATGTCTATCCGGGTGACGCGACCCACAGCGAAGTGCTCTTACATGCCGGTATACGAAAATCCGCGGCCGTGGTTGTAACTGTACCCGATCCGCATACCTGCCGCGATATTATTAAAAATATCCGGCTGACATCCCCGGGAACCGCAGTTATTGCACGCGGCCGCTATCATATCTCAATCCGTCAGCTTAAAGCGGCCGGCGCCAGTTCAGTGATCGATGAGGAAAATGTTGTTGGAGGTATGATGGCCCAAAACGTGCTTGATTTTCTTTTTACCGCGATTCCGTATTCCATGGCATGCGGTTTAGGCGGCAAACAACCCGACATTTCGTCGGATCGCATCGATTAGCGCATTGATAAGTCTTACAGACAGAAGTCTGGCAGTCCAGGCGGAAGAACCTTTTCTTTCTGCTCTGTTCCGTAGCTGTCAGCAATCTTCCTCATCGCCTCGAGTTTCTCTTTCCATGCTGTCACCACAGCTAACACATTCAAGTCTTAAAACAGAAAAGATCAATAAAAAAAGAGATGCGAATCAAGAGTTATTCTTATAATCTCACAAAAAAGGCCACCTTCAATATTTTGAATTGCGTGCCTCGATATCCAATTTGCATAAATTACAGCGTACCTTCGGCCATCAAATGATTTTTAATGTGAATGCATCTAAATCATGAAAAAGGGATTACCGCATGCACGGTAATCCCTAAGATTTGATCAAGCGTCTTTCACCCATTTTACCGGAAGAAAGACCCAATAGCTGAAAAAGATTTAAGTTCTAAGGAATGCCCGGGTCAGCTCCTGCCAGCCGATCTGAGGCAGGTTGCCGAAAATATCATCGCCGAAATAACCACCGTCGGTTGCCAGCGGCCCGGCGGTTTCCTCGATCACCTGATAGAGACGATCAACCTCTTCATTTATGAATTCACTGGCCTGGGCACCGATCATCAAGTTCTTAAGGTCCTGGCGAAGGCTGGAGCAATGCAGCCTTAGTATCCAACCCTGGCTATATGCATTCCCATGGGTGTGGCTGCCGCTTTCTCTGACTGCCGGATTAATATCCATCACAACTCCACTGACCGGGGAAAGCAACTTAGCCTCATTTCCCTCACGTTTCAAGGAGATATCGGTGCGATCCTGTTCCAGTTGTTTGCCCATCAACGGTGCTTCAATTTTATCCAGCGGTCCCAGCAGGCGCATGGCAAAATCATCCAATCCGACGCGAACCGTAGAACCCTCTTCGATTTTTACCCAGGCGTGCCCCGGGTGCAGATAAAAGCCATGCGGAATCTTAAATCCCTTGATATCCAAGACATCCACCGGCTGAACCACGGCATGCACGGCGAACTGGTCACTGAAATACTGATCGAATTCGCAGTTGCCGCACTGGTAGTCTTTGGTGCAGGACCGAAATTCGATGTGGCCGATCATATGATGCAGGCAGGGCTGTTTCCAGGCCGGCAGTTCTCTTAATTTGTCCTTCCAGAAGACAATGCGTCCACGCTCTCCTGTCGGGATCTTGCCTCTTTCTACAAGATCCTTGTTTTCAGAAGCAACGCGCCGCATGGCCCTGTCATAAGCACAGGCTGCACATTGGTAATCAATTCGGCAAAACTTTTTGGCAACCACACCCGCCTGCATCCAGATGCATGGCGGGTGATTCTCGGTCTGTTTATTTTCTATTCGAGAGGGAACCATTATATTTCTCCCTTAACTAAGTTCGTAAGAACTTTTGGGTTAAATTAGCCCAACCCAGATCCGGAAGTATTCCGTAAATATCATCAGCCAGATAACCGCCGTCAGCCGCCAGGGGGCCGGCAACTTCCTCAATCATGGTTTCCAGCTGGTTCACTTCATTATTGATCCAGCTCAAGCTGTCCTGATCCACCATTAATTTTTTCATGGTGCCTTTAATATCCGGCGTGCGCACCATAAATAGCCACCCGTCACCGTAAGGCTCATTGTTGGCCAGCTTCGGATTTTCTCTGACCTTTGCGTTGACCTCCATGATGACACCGTCTACCGGTGAGAGCACATCGGCCAGGTTGTCTTTACGCTTCAGCCCCCAGCCCACTTTGCTCTGATCCAATTCTTTTCCGATTAATGGCAGATCAAAAGCGTCGGCTTTTCCTAGCAGCTTCAGAGCAAAGTCGTCTAATCCGACCCGAATATAACCGCCGCTTTCAATGCGTGCCCAGGCATGTCCATTATGGAAATAGTGTCCCATGGGGACATCGAAACCTTTCACTTGCTGCATTTCAGCGGGAAAGCCCTTGGCTTTTGCCGTCCAGACATCTTCAAAATACTGATCAAAATCACATTTACCGCATTCATAATCATAGGCGCACATTCGTTTTTCAATCCGCCCGGTAAGGCTGTGGCGGCAAATCCGATCCAGATCAGGACGTCTTTTCATAGCTGCCTGCCAGCTGATCTGTTTGCCTCTGGCGACTTTCTGATCCATGGCATGGTCATATTTACAGCTGGTGCAATCATAATAATTGTCGCAATTTTTAAACTTAACCACCCCAGCCTGCATCCAGAGGCAGGGATTGGTAACCTTGGCTTTCTTGTCCGGTTTAACCAGCCAGACCTGGCCGCCGAGAACAGATTCAATCTCTTGTTGTGCTCCGCTGTCACTGCCGCTGCCCTTTTTGTAAGTCGATCCAAATCCGACGCGACTTCTCTGTGCCTTTTTCTTTTTTTCAGCCATTTGCCTCGCTCCTTTTCTTTTCTAAAATAATTTTTTGTTACCCTATAGAGCAATGGTCGTGCCAACGACATTAAATCGGAAGAAAGTCAATATAACACTCTGAATTTAATTATAATTTTGTATAAAAAAATAAATAATGACGCTCAGCTGAATCCAGCTGTGTAGGGATTTTCTACATTTTCATGACTTAGATCATTTGCTTGATGATCAATATAAACAGTATTTAGCATATTTTCGGTAAATTAATTCAATGTTGGATTTTCCATCAGTTTATTTGCGATTTCCACCACTCTCTTTTTACGATTGCTAACGAATTTGATTCCTGATATGAGCCTTTGCTTTGAGGATATACGCCCCCTATCCTATTTCAATTTTCAAAAATATCATATCCCGCAAAAATCATTTACACCGCAATTTACATCATCATGATTAGTGACTATTATAGATTTTCAAATCAACGTATGAAAATTTGGAAAGGAGAAAGCAATGCATTTTGAGAACTTAGAAGACATCATCGATTTTGCTATCGAAAAAGAACGTGAAGCGGCAGAGTTTTATCAAAAAATAAGCAGCGATGAAGAAGATTTTTCAGGCTCCAAAAAAATGTTTGCCGAATTTGCCGCCGAAGAACAGAAGCATGAAAAAATCCTAGAGGAATTTAAAACCAAAGGAATCACCAAAAGTTTGGCAGAATATCAGCTAAAGTGGATCACCGATATAAAACGCAGCGATTATTTAGTTGATCTCGATTACACGCAAGGCATGCCGTATAATGAAATTTTATTACTGGCGATGAAACGGGAAGAAAAAGCATTGAAATTGTACAATGAATTCCTGGAGCAGGCGGATACGGATGAAGGCAAAAAGCTGTTCAAAGTCCTTTGTCAGGAAGAAGCCAAGCATAAGTTGGCACTGGAAACCATTTATGATGACTATATGGCCAAAATGGGAGACTAGCCTTTTCCTAAATTGAGCTTAGCTTTTAATGCGAAACTCGGAATGATGAATGGAAAAATGGGATATCAATACGCACTGCCCCATCCTACAAGTTAAATTCAATTAACGATAGTTACGCCTAAAGGTGTAATTGCTCATCCAGAAAATTAAAACGGGTTTAAAAACGCCAGATTTTGTTCGCTGGCAAGGCGCGAGGAGGAGAAAGAGCGCAGCGTACATGAAGTACGTGAGCGATCTTCGACGACGAGAAACACGGCCAGCGGGCAAAAGATGGATGTTTTAAACCCGTTTTTCTAATCAGAATATTTAAGTTTCTGACAGCCGGTACAATCAGTAATGAGATTTTTCAACTTTTTCTCCAGAACCGAATAGGAATAGTATTTTCGCGCGGTCTCATAGTTGTGGGTGACCATCTTTTTTCTGAGCTCAGGGTTGGTCAGAACTTTTTTGGTTTTACGAACCGCTTCATCGGTCACATATCCATCGATTTCGATGACCGAAAACCCTTTCGGTTTGATGTCGATGGTGTATATCGAATACGAATTGACCACGATCGGACGACAAAAGTAAACGGCTTCGAGGAACGCATTGCCGAATCCCTCAAAATTTGAAGGGTACGTCACCAGATCCGCATACGGATAAATATCCTCCAGTGTATAAACTTTACGACCGTTCTTGGTTTTACCCCTTTGTTCATTGATGATGTTTGAGACAAAATACGTATCCACTTTCATCAGCTTGGAATATTCTCTTACCCGGCGTTCGTAGTCATAGCCTTCGTCTCCGGATGCATGCGAAATGATAAACTTGGCTTTCATCCCCAAACGATGAACCAGTTCGATTGCATGCTCGATCCCTTTACGCTTAACCACGCGGGTGGGTTGCAGAATTAACAACTCATCATCGGCAACTCCCAGCGCGCGGCGCACATCCGTCGTATAGTCATCGTTTGGCGGGCTGGTTTCACCCGCATCCAAAGCGCACGACTCGAAATTCCCGGAAACCGGTGGCGGATTATCAAAATCCATTACATTGGGTATAATCGTGGATGAAATGCCGGTGCGCAGACTTAATTGATTGTCGGCGGATGAGTTGATCACCACATGCTGTATCGGCGGCATGTGCGGCGGAAAGGCCATATTCAAATATTCCCAGCAGGCATTGATCATGAAATGCTGTCTTTCCCAGAAAAAATCGTGATGGTGGGCAATGGTGGGCATGCCCGTCTCAGAAATCACTTCGGTAAGGGCTATACCCAAGGGAATATTTAAAGGTATGGTCAACGCATTTTCAGGCACCAGGAGATCAAGGTCAAACTTGTCGACAAACTTATAGAGATGATCCTTTAATTTCTGCTTCACCTCATAGATTTTGCGGGTCACAAAGCGGCCCCGCACGCTGGCACCAAAGCAGTTACGATAAATATCTTTAATGTCGGGATGCTGAAAATGGGCCTGCTTTATTACGTATGAATACTTGGGTGGGCGATCAATCTCGCCGGCGAAGTAGAAACAGGTAAAGCCAACCTTTTCAAAGACATTAGCCCATTTGGCTGTCTCTAACGATACGCCGTCTGTTCCGGCAAAACGGGTGGAGATGAAGCCAACGTTGTGGTTTTTGTCGCAGGCTGAGCAATAAGACATATTACGATCCTTCCTAAGCGGCAAATTCTGTTCAATTACTGCGTCTAGGTCAATACCCCGCGATAGATCCTGCCGTATCGGTCTCTGTTAAAAACTTATACCTAAAGAAATTGGTGTATAAGCCGATAATTAGAATAGAGCGGACGTGGCGAAATATGGATCGAGTTTTAGGAGGTGCCACATGGGTCAGTATGAGATAAAGAATGAAAATGGCTTAGATGTTGATGCAGGCATACTGGAGCATTATTACGGCAATTCCTGGGAATCGGTGTTGGACCGTCTCAATCATAAGTATGATGGGTATTTAATGACCATTCACCATCAAGACTTTAAGCTCCATGTTTATCGTATCCTGGCGCCTTAAAAAACCATTGTGCCAGACATCAGCCCTATGAGATATGCCTGACATGTGGGTTTGAGGCAAACATCATACCTGTCCGCACCCCCAAAGTTAATTCAATCCCATTACAGTCTTTTAAAAGATCAACTTTTAAATTCTGAATCACCTTTACAGGCAATTTAGATCTGATGGTAGCGAAAGCAGCTGACAAGATGATCATTTACCATGCCGGCCGCCTGCATAAATGCGTAACAAATAGTGGGACCCACAAATTTGAAGCCCTTCTTTTTTAAGTCATTACTCATTGCGCTTGATTCATTTGTCCGGGCGGGGATTTCCGCTAGCGTTTTCCAGTTGTTCTTTATGGTTTTACCATCTGTAAATTGCCAGATATAATTATCAAAACTTTCAAATTCTTTTTGAACGGCCAGAAAGGATTTTGCATTTTGAATGGCCGCTTCAATTTTAAGCTTATTTCTAACGATCCCCTTATTGGCAAGGAGTTCCTTCACCTTGCGCAAATTATAAGCCGCAATTTTTTGGGGATCAAAATGATCAAATGCTTTCCGATAATTGGGCCGCTTTTTTAAAATGGTTATCCAGCTCAACCCGGCCTGAAAGCCATCCAGCAATAGAAACTCAAACAATTGGCGGTCATCGTGCAGGGGAACCCCCCATTCGACATCGTGATATTTAATATAAAGCGGATCCGTATTGGCCCACGGGCATCTAATATTCATAAATATTTAGTTCCTGTAATGGGCGATGATCGGACAGCCGGAATGAGCATATGAATCACCCTGTGGCATACGATGGGTTTTTGTGGCGAAGTCGAATAACGTTTTGACATGTTGGTTCGGTATGCAAGCACCCGCTATTAACTGAATAGATAGAACCCCAAAGCTTTATCCACGGTTTCAAAGGGCGCAAGTTCAGCACCGATAAACTGATCCCGTTGATTTCGGATGATGACTGTTTTTTTAATCAAGGTTCGATGAGCATCATTAAGGTGGAATTCAACTTGCAGCTGATCGCCGATCGCAAAGTTTTGTTTTACATTCAGCTGTAGTTTCATTCCCGATGTGGACAAATCTTTCACCGTCATAAGTCCCCGGTTCTGGGGTTGACCGTCAATAAAATGAATATATGCGCCTGGAAGATTGGTCTCTTTACGGTATTGTTTTCTCTTTTCTAATATCACTTTATAAGCATGTCCGCATGGGCATTTGACATTTACCTTTACCATCTTATCGAGGGCGGCATATTTTGAAACATCGACTGTTTTCGACCGAACGCATTGCGGACAGGAAAAGGTTGCCATCTGTTTGCTGGTTACGTAAACTTTCTGAGTCATGTGATTGAACCTTGATTAATTGCCACGATGGACGCATCTTAAAGCGCTGCATTTTATGGTCTGTGAATTATGAATCAGCTTATCGCCACGCCAGAGAATTTTTTAGATTTCCTCAACGCAAAAGAGTGCATTTTTTTCAAATTTTTATCATAGAATCCTGTTTTTTTAAAGCGATATTTATAACCCTGTGATCAATGAGTCGCGCGGTATCATGGCAAGCAGACTTTACACTCAAAAAATTTCAAAAGCGCATAGCGCAAAATTCGCAATATAGTGAAGCGGCAAACTTAGGAAAACAGGGTATTTAAAGTGATTTCTTCTTGCAAATCCAACAAAAATGGGCTTTTATTTATTGACTTTCATTTTTTTTTGCTGTAAACTTTTTCAAAAAACGTTGTAAAAATTGGCTTTAAACTTAAAAGAAGGAGGCTCTAATGACCAAAGCAGAATTAATTAGTAAAATGGCAAAGGACGCAAAAGTTTCTAAAGTTGCCGCGGGCGCGGTTCTGGATTCTTTTATGAGCAACGTGACCAAAGCGCTGAAGAAAAAGGACGGAAAAGTCACACTGGTCGGGGGGGGCACATTCCAGAAAACCCGTCAAAAGGCCCGCAAGGGACGCAATCCCCAGACCGGCGCTCCGATTAAAATCAAAGCCAAAAACGTCGTTAAATTTAGAGCAGGCAAGAAGCTAAAGGCTGCCGTT